>CAZWTC010000014.1:13864-15959 GCA_964637175.1 uncultured Candidatus Peribacteria bacterium | reverse complement strand
ATCTTTTTGCATACTTTTTCTATCAAGGGAAAAAGTATGTCCAGCGAAGCGTTTTTTAAAATAACATATAATCAACATATCAAAAAAAGCCCAACAAATCTGTTGAGCTATATAAACATAAATTATTAATACCAACCTAAATCTTTCCTCTTTACTAAAAGGTAAATCCCTGTAAGAAGAAAAAAGATAGCGATAACCAAACAGAATAATCTCTCTCCCCACTCGGGTGATAATACGACACCACAAGAAATGGAAATAGCTAACAATAATATTCCTATAGGAAGAACCCAAGAGTATATTTTCCCTAGATATCCAGGAAATTTATCAATGAAGATTAAGAAAAGAAATACTATATGACTCATCCACAAAAGAATAAGTTTACCGAAATTTTTCATATTTTTTATATTTTTGTTTGAAATATATATACTGATTTAATAGGAAAAGTCAATACAACTATTTTTCCTAAACGAAGTCCTAGGGCTTGAAAATCGGCATGAAAATGCTACCCTAAAGGCATGTTTACGATGGATATCAGCAAAATACCGGAAAATGCAGGCGTTTACTTGTTCAAAGACAAGAAATGAACTATTTTGTATATCGGAAAAGCCAAAAACCTACAAAAAAGACTCTGACAATATTTTTCGCCCAATTCGCTCCGAAAACAGGAAATGCTCGAAAAGGCAGAAAAGGTAGACTTCCTCATCGTCAAAAACGAAAGCGAAGCGCTCTATCTGGAAGATAATATGATCAAGCAGCATCAGCCGTTGTACAACAATCTTTTGAAAGCAGACAATAGCTATACCTACATCAAAATCACCAAAGAGCAATTTCCGCAGATCATACTCACCAAAAGAAGAACCAACGATGGTTCGTTGTATATCGGACCAAAAAAAGATAGCATCCAGTTAAAAAAATTTTTGCAGTATCTGAGACAGATTTTGAAATTCAGAGGCTGCAAAGCAATGCAATTCAAACAAGGCAGACTCTGTTCCGATTACTATTTCTGACTCTGCCGCGGCCGATGCAAACTTGCTAAAAGCCCAAAGGCCCCCTTGATAAAGGAGGAGGCATCCGCCGATGCGGATGGGGGATTTGTCAAAGACTACAAAAACATAATCACCGATGTCGTATCGTTCTTCAAAGGGAACACAAAACCCATCGAAAAAGAAATCCACAAACAGATTGAACTGGCCGTCATCCACCAAAACTTCGAATGGGCAGCTCAATTAAGGGATATTTACGCATCATTGCAATGATTCGTAGAAAAACAGGATGTCGTGCTTCCAGAAAAAAAAGATGGCTATCTGGCAGTAATGAAGTCGATAGGAAGCCAATTTGTCTACACAGTTTTGGTATTCACTCAAGGAAAGCTGATGGATGTGATCACCAGCAAAGAGCAGCAGAGCGATATCGAAGAAGACAGTCTCGCACTAGCAATACAGAGGACTTTCGGCGAATGAACACTCCAAAAAACCAAAGCTGGAATTATAATAGACGGAATAACTAAAAAACAAAAGACTCCCCTGATAGGGGGAGAAACGAAGAGGGGGTTGAAACCGCTTCTTCATCTCGCCGAAAATTTTCTCGAATCCTACATCATCACGCAATCTTTCCAGGAAGAGAACACATTGATCAACGATATGTTCACAACGCTCAAAGAGAGATATGGACTCAAAAATACGCCATATAGGATCGAATGCATCGATATCTCCCACCTCAGCGGATGACGGACAAGCGGATGACTTTCTTGTCTGGTCGAATGACTCCCCTACAAAAAATGATACCGCAGATACAAAATTGGCATTAAGCACCAAGCATCAAGTATCAAACAATCAGATGATTATGCAGCATTGCAAGAACTTCTAGAACGTAGATTCAGAGACGTTATATCATCTTCTAAAACCCTTAATAAACATCATCTGAAATCTTCTACTAATCCTCTGCCATCCTGTCTCATCATAGACGGCGGAAAAGGTCAATTGGGCGTAGTGAAAAAGTTATGCAGAAATCCCGAACGGAAAAAAATAATCAGTCAGATTGATATTGTTTCTCTAGGAAAATGAGAAGCCAGAAAAAAATCCAACATCTGAAAAAC
>CAZWTC010000014.1:0-13764 GCA_964637175.1 uncultured Candidatus Peribacteria bacterium | reverse complement strand
ATATTGTTTCTCTAGGAAAATGAGAAGCCAGAAAAAAATCCAACATCTGAAAAACAGCTAAAAGCTCCCCTGATAGGGGGAGATACCAAGAGGGGGTTGAAGACAAAAAAATCTGAGAGACTATCTACACCATCGACCAAAATCTCAAAATCCACGAAGTCGCAATGACGTACGACCAGGCAGACAAGATATTCCTAAAAGCCAGGGACGAAGCTCACAGATTTGCCAATTCCTACAGAAAGAAACAGATGTCGCAAGAATTCAAAAAATAATTTTTCACTGGATCTGAAAACGATTTTCCTCTATTTTTCACGATTTTTCTCGATATTCAATGATTTCATAGATATGGGTACGAAAGGTGCCCATTTTTTTTGATGTTGATAGAATGTTTGATACATAATCCTCCAAAAGTACGTTTCAGTAGTTTTGGTTGAATTATGGATCAAATATTTGACAAGGAAAGCTTTTCTGAGTATACTTGAGATAGTATTTTTCATACCAACGAATAATGCTTTCTTATTTTATCACTTATCATTCAATCATGGAAAAATTCACCAACATGCAGCAAGCGACAGACTATGTTTACGCTCAGCTCAAAGAAGTCAATCCTGACATCGAAAAAGACGACGTATATGACACCATCATGGACGAAGTTTTGGAATCAGCAGAATATATGATGACAGACGAAGACACTAAATTTTTGGAAGATAACGAAAAAGATACCGTTGCCATCGATGAATATCTTCAGTCAAAAATCCCTGATTATGCAGAGCTTCTGTCTGATATCGTAGTAGATATGGTCAGCGATGAAATCGTAGAAACAGAATAAAAAAATCATTTTACCTATAACATATCATCAGATGAAAACTCCTGAAAAAAAACTTTCAAGGTCCAATACTCGGAACACTTGGAAAAAAAAATTAAGACAGCTTGGCTATGCAAGCGCGCTGTCATCAGTATTGCTGCTTTCAAGCTGCGGAACAAAAGATTCCGACGTGACCAAGCTTTCTAAACAGCATGATATTGCTGTAGAGAACATAAAGACACAAGAAAAAGAATTGAAAAACGCCGAACAAGAGCTAAAAGATGCGCAAAAAAAGGTGGAACAAGAGAAACA
Organism: uncultured Candidatus Peribacteria bacterium; assembly: GCA_964637175.1. GTDB lineage: Bacteria > Patescibacteriota > Gracilibacteria > Absconditabacterales > Absconditicoccaceae > CAJBLF01. Next base: position 12,647 of record CAZWTC010000014.1, on the reverse strand, counting down.
GGATGTCATTGATGCGAAAAAAGAAGAAATCAGACTCAAAAATGAACTCAAACAAGAAAGCAAAAAACTCTAAAAATTTTATACATTATACTATCATCATGAATGCTATAGAGTCAAAAAAACTTGAGATACTCTCTTCCAATCAGCCAAAGACTGAGAAGATTGAGATGATTGAAGGGATAAAAAAACGTCTCATAGAGGATATGAACATAGGGAAAAAACTCATCAAGAGAGAAGATATCCAGAAGAAAATAGCCGATGAGAGAACGGCGAAACATACGGCATATCCTACGCAGATGATAATAGGCGGGAAAAAAGAGGAGATAAAAGAATGACCGAAATACAAAGATCTGATACAACAATACAAAGAAATAAGCAGCAAACAATCTCCCGACAGCGAAATCAAGCTCAAGAATCTTGATAATCAGCTAGCAGAGCAAATGATCCTCAATAGCGGAAATGCGATAGAATTCAGCTCCAAAGAGCGCTACGAATCAGGAAAGACAGCACAGGAAGAAGCCAAGGATTGCTATGCAAGATTGGATAAGATGGAAAGATTCCATGACAAAATAGAGCTCATAAAAAAATTATCAAAAAATGAGTCATTTTTTGTCATCAAACGGACAAAACAGCAATTGGACAAGATAGAAAGAATTTTTAATGAAGCAATGAAATCAGGACAGGCAAATAAAGAAGCACAAAAGGAGACATCAAAAGAAAGCGCAGTAGCAGAATCAAAAACAAAACTTGAAGAAACCATAAATGAATATATCGAAAAGATAAAAGCATTGAAAGACTCCAATGAAAGCGAAAAATCACAGTTGACAAAAGAGATAGAAGCAGTCAAAGCAGAGCTCAAAAAAGTCAAAGAAGAATATGAAACCGCCAAAATCAATCTATTCGGAAACATGGAATATAACAAACCGGAAGAGCTCAAAAGAATGTCCACAAGACGGATCAGGGGTTTCAAAAAAGAAGTGCAATGAGGAGTGGTTTCATACAAAGTAGGAGAAAGATTGAAATTTTCTACGATAAAGAGAAGGATGACCGTCAATAAATTAGTCAAAAAATTCAATGAAATCTGAGACACGCCCATAGATGGAGTCAGATTCATCATGGGATTTGAAAAAGCGAGATTTCTCCGTTATACAGGGATCAAACTCTATACAAAGGAAAATAAGATGCGATCCAAGCTAGGATTGAAGATGAATCCGAAAACATTCCACAAGCGATTCACTACATGAAAAAATAATATTTTCGCTATCTTGGACAAAGGGGAAAGGACACCGGAAGAGCAGACAGTGATTGATGCGCTCAAAAAAAGAATAGAATATTACGGACACGCATACGCAAGACAAAGAGCCACAGCGCGGACAAATCCATTCACCAAAACAGAAAAAAAACAATAGGACTATCAAATATATCTTGTTTTTCCATCTTGAATACATAATCATCAAGATGATTTTTTACTTGTACAGAAAAAATGATTGATACTGACCTATTCATCAAACAGATGATCATCAAAGCCATCCCTGATATCGACGAAGAAGGGCTCGATATGATGATCGAAGAAACCAAACCCGTGCTGTACGATCGAGTGATGACACACATCGTAAGTAAAATTGACAAAAAAGACGGACAATGATTCTTGGACATTTTGGAAACCAAAGGAGTCACGCCAGAAGCCGTTGAATATCTCAAATCCAAAATACCGGATTTCCCTGCATTTTTGGAAAAAACATATGACGAATTCGAAACCATGTATCTCAAAGAATTCCAAAACTTCGCAGAAGAGTTTAAAGAAGAAAAAGAGTAATTAGTCATTGCGAGCGATGTAGCGAAGCAATCCAATTTTTTATAATGATGAAAAAAAAGTTTTAAAATTTAAAATTTAAAATTAGTTTTTAAGGCGTATTTCATCCACCCTCGTAGAATATCCAACCTTTTCCAAAGCCAGATTCACTTCTTGTAAGATCTGGTTTTTTTGTTTGAAAATCTGGATTTTGAGGGCTTGGTCATCAGTTTTGAGGAACAAAACATGAAATCTGACATATCATTCTATTCCTGATTGATCATCAACGAATTCCATAAATTCGTCATGCTCGCCGCGATCATCAAGAGACGTGATTGATTTTACCGACTTGGTGTGTTTTTGGCTACCGAGAACAGTTCTGACTGCATTCAATGCGACAGCTCCCACCATCTGATTCCCCATATGCCTATGCGCCAGGGTTTTTCTGATATATTCCTTCAGTAATTTCATAAAATACTAGTAAATAGCTAAAATCCATCGTTCTATCGTTCCATCGTTCTATCCATTGTCTATTAGTTAAGTTTGCAAAATCAAGAAGAATTAGTATAAAAACGGTGAAGAAAAGATTTATCTCTGTAAGAGAATTTCCATGAAAAAAATAATCAGTATCTTGTTATTATCAATCTTTATAGGAACAAATTTTTCTTTTGCACAAGAAGCACCATGCAATGATGCTAATGATATCAAAATTGGGAATAGTTGTTGTAGTCCAAGTAGCTGTGACAGTAAAACAGAAACAGTTGGTTGTCGTACAGAAAACTGATGAAATATTTGAGAATATTCCAAGGTTCCATGACCTTACACTACAGTTTGCAAAAAAGAACCTACATCATGCTCAGAATTCAATGCCAGCCGAACAACATCCACAGAAGCAGCTGATTGCTGAGCAGGAAAAGTAAAAAAGAATTTTTCTTCTACAACGACACAGACAGAATATCGATGTTGTGCACCAGAAGAGCAAACAGCAAATGAAGAGTCATCAACTTCCACCTCAGTCATGGGGATAGAGTGCGATCAAGACAAACTCGTCAACGGACAATGCAAACTCAATATCTACAATACGCTTGGCATCAGGAAAAGCACAAGAGACACGGAAGATTCCACATCTGTCGGACTTTTCGTCCAAGACATCGTGCTATCAGCGACATTTTTCATCGGGACGCTTGTTACTATAGCGCTTGTTGTCTCAGGGATCATGTTCATCTTTGCAGCAAGCTCAGGAAAAGACCCTGCTAATGCAAAAAAAGGCATCATCGGTTCACTCGTAGGATTGCTTATCGTCGTTTCATCATATGTGATCATCAGACTCGTGCAATATATCGCTAAAGGATTCTAAAAATGCTTAAGCGCCAAAACGCTCAAACGATAAAACGATGCATTTTGGCTTTAGTATAGATATGTAGTCGTTTCATCGTTTAGTCGTTTATTCGTTCGTTATGCATATCCACATAGTTTCCATATTTCCAGACATATTCAAGAGTTTCATAGAAACTTCACTTATCAAAAAAGCTCAAGAAAAAAAAATTCTCAGCTTCTCTTTTGTCAATCCGAGGATTTTCTGCCCAGGCAGGCATCAGCAAGTGGATGACACCATTTACGGCTGAGGAGCTGGACTGCTTATGAAAGCCCAACCTGCCATCGACGCAGTGGAACAAATAGTCAAAAGTCTTCAAGTCAAAAGTCAAAAGTCAAAAAAAGCAAAAAGCCTCCCTGATAAGGGAGGAAACGAAGGAGGATTTGCAATAGTCTTACCATCCCCTTCCCAACAAACTTTCACGCAAAAGACCGCACATTCACTAAGCAAAATAGAACATATCATTTTCATCTGCACAAGATACGAAGGTATCGATTATCGTTTCGAGCAATATATGAAAAAAAGATATCCGAAACAATTCCAAAAGATTTCCATCTGACAATTCATCACGCTCGGAGGAGAAACTCCTGCCATGATCATGATCGAGGCGATAACCAGACTCATCCCATGAGTCATCAAGGAAGAAGCCAGCCGACAAGATGAAAGCTACAGCATAAACCAGAACATGAGCAATTTGGAATATCCGCAATACACCAAGCCGGAAGAAGTCCTTTGAATGAAAGTCCCGAAAATCCTTCTCAGCGGTCACCATGCAAACATCAATGAACGAAGGACTAAAAAGACAAAGAAAATAAAATCGATAAAAATCGTAAAAAAATAGACCAAAATTGTTTTTTTATTTTATTTTTAAAAAATGGAAAAAACTAATTTTGAAGATTTGGAGATTTGGCAACTTTGAAATGAATTAACTTACGAATTATGAAGCATATTTTATAACAAAGAATTTAAAAATTTCGATTTTCAATCACAAATCATGAGAGCAACAATATCCATAACCAACAATATTGCTGAATGATATGAAAGAGGTTCAAAAAAAGAATTCATTCACTTCCTTTACTTTTCGAAATGATCATGTGGTGAAGTAAGAAGCATGTTGTATTCAGCAAAAAAATTTAATTATATTACAGAAGCGCAATTTGAAAGCTTTAAATACAAATGTATGACTATATCAACAAAAATATATAATTTTATAAAATATCTTAAAGAAAAATCAAAATAGAACAATTTTTATCAATTTTGTTCGATTTTTATCAAATTTGTACACAATAAAATGTTAGGTTTATTGTATTTCGGCAGATTAGAAAAAGAAAAATGATTCGATGGCATCATCGACATGATTGAGCTGTTCACAAAAAATGGTAAAGAATTGCCTATTGAACTCTTCATCTTTGGTTCAGGAAGCGGAGAAAAAAAGATACAGGAATTGGCAAGCAAACATTCGCATATCCACTTTTTCTGACGGCAAAAGCTTGATACCATCAAAAGATACATAGCGAATTGCGCGTATTGCCTCATGCCATCGGAATGCTTGGAATCATTCGGTCTTTCTGCGCTGACAGCGATGAAGCGATGACTCCCCGTCATCTGATACGCAAAATGAGGACTCAAAGATTTCATAGCCCCCGCACTCGATCTCACTCACCAAAACGGTACGACGACAGGACAAAAACTTTATAACATAGTGACTAAATTACAACCTGCAACCTTCAACTTGCAACCTGTAACCAAATATTGAAAAGATAGTCGGATCGTGAAGTTCCATAGTCTCGCAGGAAAAGGAGTCAAAAAGATCCTCATAATTTCAGATTTCATTAATAAGATCTGAGGGATTGAAACATACATCAATGACGCAAAAGCATTGTTGGAGCAGCATGGATATGAAGTGGAATTGTGCTGAGGGAACCTCCCGTCATGACCGATAGGCAAACTAGCGAAATACCTAGGCATCGTGAGCGGATTAGGAAATTTCTACGAAGCGATCAAAGTGAAATGCAAGATAAAAAAAATGGAACCGGATCTCATCCGATACAACAGCGTCATGAGATATCTCGGTCGAGCACCAGTACGGACGAGCAGAAACAGCCCGGCAAAAAAACGGATGATGTTCCATGACTTAGGATATTTCGCGCCATTTCCAAGTGAACTCACGGACGAAAAACACATCAGGACACCATTCACGCTCAGACACTTCTTGGCGTCACAACCTACCAAAAACCCGCTGAAGAGACTCGCCATCATCGGCAAATATATTTCCCTTTCATTGATAAAAAGACAGATACAGAAAAGGATAGACACCTATATGGTTCCATCCGAATTTATGAAAGACATTGTACATAAATCCTACAAGATAAACCAGGAAAACATTGTCACTTTTCCGCATTTCATCCAGGAATAGAAGCTCAACCTGGTCATTTATGGCCAGGCTCTTGCTGTAAAATAATTTCCGCATTTCATCCAGGAATAAAAGATTTATTTTTCAGATACCATAGATATGGAAAAAATTGGATTCATTTATGCAATAGGAGCAGCCGTTGCCTGGTGATTAGTATATACCATAGATCAAAGGATTCTCATAGGTATTTGACCGATGACACTATTATTCATCAATTCAGTAATCACAGCGATAATCATGTTGCCATTTGTATTCTTCAGCAACGGCTCGATAAAAGCTGTATTAAGCTCTGGTCCTACAAATATAGCATTGATCATCGGCTCAATCGTTTTGGCAGCACTCGCAAATTTTTTGATTTTTTCTGGAATCAAGATTTTAGGGGCATCAACAGCGTCCATCATTGAAATTGCATATCCATTTTTTGTCATAGTATTCACGTTAATATTTTTTCGCTCCACTCCCAATATCTACTTTTTTCTAGGAGGAATGCTTATTTTCATGGGCTCAATAATCATCATCAAATTCGCTTAGCATAAGCATGTTGGATATTTTCCGCATTTCATCCAAGAATAATTTTTTGTAATATTTGTAGAGACGCATTGCATGCGTCTCATTTTGTTTCATTGTTCGTTTATTTCATTGCATGCGTCTCATTTATTATATTGTTTCATTGCATGTGTCTCATTTATTTTATTGCACATAATCCAAGAACAAAGATTGACATTCCAAAAGGAATGTATACTATACAAAAAACCAAAAATAAATCATATGAAAAAATAAGAATCAAAAAATGGAAAAATAAAAAAACTCCCAAACACAAAAAAATAAATAAACAAGCGACAATTCAAAAATTATTGAATTGTACAAAAAGGACCGAACAAGAGGATCAAATGAGAAGACAATTAGACCTCGTCACCGCAATGTTCGATTGGGAAAAAAGACTCAAAAAACTAGCTGAGTCCTATAAAGTAAAAATAATATATTATCAAAAAATTAAGAGGAAATGAATTATGAAAGAACCTAAATTAGAACAAATTTTCTGGAAAGATGGAAAATTTGTGGATAAAAACAATATTTCAGTAAAAATTATTCCAATTGGAATATCTCGCATATTTGCAAGTATGGCTGCTAATGTCATAATATCAAAAAGGGGATTAGAAAAGAATATTGATTTGGAAACTTTCGAAAAAAACGAAATAAAAAAATATCTGATGGAACATGAAGATAAAAACTATCAAAAAGTTAATGCCTACACAAAGAGTGTAGCATTAGAAAAGGAGAACTATTATTATATTTCCGTAAATTTTTACGAGAAATTATAAAACGAATATTATACATAAAGCTCGGATATTTCTGGGCTTTTTTTATATACAAAAAGGACGGTCAAAAACCGCCCCTGCAACTTCATCCAGAAGTAAAGATTGACATCAAAAAAGATATATGTATCCTTTGGAAAACAAAATATAAAAAAATATGAAAACAATATACAAAAAAGAGCTTCCCAAAGAAGCAAAAGAATTGATTCACTATATAACAGAATATATTAAATCAAGTCCAAATTACGACAAAAAACAAAAAAAATATTATGCCATTTCTTTAGCAATGCTACGAATTATAGCTTATGACTATCTAGAAGTACTCAAACTGGACGAAAACAATTATCAAGAATACGTACAAAAAATAAAAGATTTTTCTTTTTTAGACAAAGGTAATTATAATTACCTCCTAACTGAGGATCATAATATCAACGTAAGTAATTTTAGAGATGAGTTGATCATCGCCATTATAAAAACTTACGATAAAAATTATGTACCGCAGATACTCGTGAGACAAAAAAGTCCGCCAACCTCTGCATATGAGAAACAGGGAGATTCCATGTTAAACATAAAAACATCTAAAGAAGATTATTATTATTTGTTTGCTAATTAAAAAATACTCCTGTCTCGTTTTGAGACAGGTTTTTTTAAAAGGATGGTCTAAGCCCATTCCCCAATCACAATAGTTCATAATAAGACCAATTCCGAAATTCTGAATTCTGCATTCTACATTCTGCATTCATTTTATTTTATTCGAAATTCTTAAGCTCTTCGCAGACTTGCCTGAAGGTGCAGCTCGCACACTTTTTCGCGCTTTTGGTCCTTGGAAATTTATCCAGCGATAAAGGTTGGTTGTTGACGATGTCACCATCCACAAGAAATTGCTTCTGGAATTCTACATCCTCCTTCAATTTTTCGATGATATGATCGATATCAGCTTTTGTCACTTTGCCGCCGATTTGGTGCAGACTAGGAAGATAGACTTCATACGCTTCTATATCCACCTTGTCGATGTCGATATTGGATTTCAAAAGGAGTTTCAGAACGTAGATCTTGAGCTGTTCGGAGATACCGTCAGTATCCATTTTTTCTTGTCCGGTCTTTCGGTCGATGATGAGATATTTGCTATCAGAAAAGACTACCCCAAAATCTGGAGCTGCCATCACGTTCACCTGCTTCAATTCCGGAATGGAATGAAGATTCAGTTTCATCCCTTCGAAATCTTTTTCTCTCGGACTTTCGACATAGACAGTTTTCGCCGTCTGGAAATAATGCTGGACTTTCTGATTCCAATCGCTTTCCAAAAAGACATCCAGATTATGGATCACTTTTTCTATGACTTCATCAAGCTTATCATCTACATCTTCACCATAGAAATGCTCTGAAAGTCAGAACTTATTGTCTCTATCATATGAGGTATAATCTCTGGTTTTGGATATTTCGAATTCTTTTTTCATCTCATCGACTATACGATCCTTGATCTTTTGGATAGCTTCTTCATCAAGCGCTCATTTTTTCAAGGCTTTGAGATAATCAGAAAGGAGATGATGAGTCTTTTCACCGACCCGCATATCCATGCTTTTGAGGTTTTTGAGCAAAAGCGTTTTGAGTCGGAGCTCTTCATTGAGGCTTCTCAAGGTATGAGGATAGTAATTGAGATAATACTTCTTGTTGCAGTATTCCAAAACAGTTATTCTCGTCGTAGACCATGTCAGCGTATGATTGTAATTGTTTCTCATTGTGTATGATAAGAGGATAAAATCAGAAGAAATTAGAAGGGTTAGACGGGAGAGATGGATTAGATGGAAAATTTTCTTATCGGTCCAATCTGTCTAATCCGTCTTTATACTATAGTTATATAGATATAAAAGAGTATTTCAATTTAACATTTAACATTTGTATTGTTTTTGTCAATGATTTTTGTATAGTAGTTGTTCACAAACAAAAAAACATATGCAAAAACAAGAAAACGAAATCCAAAAAAATTACAATGAATGGTATTGGGAAGTGATAGCGATACCAGCTCTGAATAGAGTTTTAAACTTTCTCAAAACCAGAGACAGAAATTTAATAGGCACCACCGCTGGTCGAAAAAATCTTATAGTTATGCTTAAGCATATCAAAGCATTGGAAGAAAATAATGAAATTGATGAAGTTATCAAACAAGATTTAATTTTGTTACGAAATTTCGAAGGCTACGAACAACTCATGGCCGCATAAGCTTATTACCTAAAAAAGCCCCGCATATTTGGCAGGGCATTTTTTTATTTAAAATTTCAAATTCAAAATTTAAAATTCCGCTGAAAGCGGTTTAGTCATCATAGCCTTGTTCGTCCAAAGTCATGCCGACTACTGCTTCATCTGGAGTGATGTCGCCGTTACCAGCCTGAGTCTCTCTGTTGATGTAGACATACATCGGCATCAGCAAAGGCACCCTTCCGATGATTTTGGAAATGAATTCTCCGAGATCCTCTTTCATCTGTCTGAGATTATCTTTGATATCCATACGTTTCTTTTGATGCTCATTGTATTTTGCTCTAGCGAATTCCACGATCTGGGTGTGAATGGTTTTCACTTCACTGGAATAGACGAATCATCTGGATTCGATCTGGATATTTCCCACAAGCTCATTGGTTTTGGTATCAATCTTGAAAATCAAGGATACGATCCCATTTTCTGCCATGATGCCGCGAGCTTTCATCACATATTCTCCGGAAAGATGTCCTTGCCCTTTTCCATCGATCATGATGGTATCAAGCTTGATCTTCTTTTCGCTGACAATGAGAATATTGTCATAGAGTTCGACAGCTTGACCATTGCCAGGCAAAAGGATATTCTCTTCCTGGATATTCATGGATAATGCGATAGTCTTGTTGGCATGTCTCATGAACGGTTCTCCATGGATAGGGATATAATATTCCGGTTTGAGCATAGCAAGCATCATTTTGATATCTTCTTGATATCCGTGACCTGATGAATGGACATCCAAGGAATGATCATCGATGATCTGGACACCGATAGCGACTAAATCATTGATCATGCTGGTAACCGCTTTTTCATTTCCTGGAATGGTATGACTAGACAAAAGCACGGAATCATCGGGTTTGAGTTCAAAATCCTTATAGGTTTTGCTGGACATCCTCATAAGCGCGCTGAATTCTTCACCTTGAGATCCTGTACACAAGACCAAGACACGTTCGTCCGGCATCTGTTGGATGTCTGAACTTATAGGTCTGATCATATGTTCCGGTACTCTGATATAGCCGAGTTCCTGACAGAGTTTGACATTATTTATCATAGACCTTCCTGCAAGGAAGACTACCCTATTATATTTTACTGCTGCATCGATGATTTGGATCACCCTTCCGATATTGGAAGCAAACGTAGAGATGATCATCCTCGTCTTGCAATCTCTGATGATACCATTCAGATTATCTCAGATGATTTTTTCAGAGATAGAGTGTCCTGGTTTGGTAGCATTGGTACTTTCTCCAAGGAACACTCTGACTCCTTCCTGACCGATCCTGGAAATCTTTCCGATATCAGCAGGTTTATCTATAGATGGTGTATGGTCGATCTTGTAATCTCCTGCAGTCACGATAAGTCCTTTCGGCGTATAGATAGAGAATCCGAGCGATTCAGGGATGCTGTGGTTGACTCTGAAAATCTCTACCGTAAAACAGCCGAGCTTGATGATATCCATATCAGGATCGACGATTTTGTATCTTAGCTGTTTGTTGTCTTTGTCATCAAGCGATTTTCTGATAAGTCCCAAAGCCAATGGCGTAGTATACACGGTCGGGAAATCGATATCGTTGAGGATATGTTTGAGCGCTCAGATGTGGTCCAAATGTCCGTGAGTGATCAGGATTCATCTGATGTTTTTCTTATTTTTCACCAGGTAGCTGATATCCGGGATGATATAGTCCACTCCATGCATTTCTACAGAAGCGAATTCTATACCAGCATCCACGATGATGATATCATTTTTGTATTCCACCAACGTCATATTGATACCGATCTGCTGGAGTCCTCAGAGAGGTATGATCCTGACAGGAATTTCGTCCTTTTTGATCAAGGTCTTCGGATCTTTGACGGTTACTTTGGTCGTAGGAGCTCTATGACGGAGAAAAGCTTCTGACGTCATTTTAGGTCCTTGCGCATGTGATCATCCGCCTTGGGCATGAGATGGTTTTTTACCTCTGTACGGAGGTTTTGCATTGTTTTTCTTGGTGAAATCAATAGAGAGATTTCATTGCATAGGCGCAGACGATGGTGAAGCTTTCGCTTGCAGTACCGCTGGCTTCGCTGCATGAGGGAATGGTCTCGGCATCACGAGCTTTGCTCCTGCTATGGGAGCGGGTGCTGGCTTCGCTGCAGGGACTCCTGGTTTTGCCACAGGCACTACTGGTCTGGGCGTAGGTATTGGTGTTGATGGTGTAGGTGTTTTTGGTAATTGTGTTTCGTTCATAATAATTTTTAATAATAAAATGTTTTGGATACAAGACTCAAGACATAAGATATAAGAACTATTTAGTTTGTATAACTATGTAGTTCATGCATCGTGCATCATGCATCGTGCATCAGGTTTTATAGTGATAACGTAAAGATGGAAATATTGAAGGCATTGAGAAAGACATGTAAGGAAAGGAGAATTCCGATCATAAGTCCGGCTACGGAAGAGTTTTTGTGAAAGCTATTGAGAAAGCATAAACCAAAAATATGTCTGGAAATCTGAGGTGCGGTAGGATATAGCAGTATATATATAGGAGAGATGATAAATGCACGGGGAGGAAAGATTACATCGTTCGATATTTCATACCCTGCCTCCCACGAAGGACTACAAAATATCAAAGCGTCACATTGTTATAATATCACCTGGTATCCCTACGATATACGCTATGCTCCTATCAAAAAACTGGTGCAGAGCCCATCAGCCAAAACGCCTGTGGACTTCGTATTTATCGATGGACAGAAAAGCCAATATGGTGAATATATGGAAATTATCGAGAAAATAACTTCACCACACACGGTCATTGTCATAGATGATGTGATCAAATATCATAACAAGTTAGATACATTATACGGATATCTGGAGAAAAAGCAAATCAATTACAAAATACTCCAACTTGAACCAGATGACGGCGTGATTACTATCAATGGATAAGCCAGAACTTCAACGATTCGATTATTTTTTCACGACAATTGACTTTTAATAGGAAATAAATATAAGATATAAAAATAAAAATATATGGAATATACAATAAACATTCAACTATTTCCAATATGGGATACAATCCTATTTTGGGAAACAATCCTATTTTATGTATTGTCTTTAGTTTCAGGATTTTTTTACATAAAATTCTTTAAGGAACTTAAAAAAGACAAAATTACCGGTAATTATCTTGGAGCCATTTTTACTCTTGGTGGTATTGCTATAGGAGGAATCACTAGCCCGCTTGCTGTAAACGTAACAGAATTATATTTATTTGGTAATATAATTGCATGTACATTAGCCATTGGCTTAGCAGTCGTTTTGGCATTTAGTGGTCTAGATACCCCATTTGTCGGATGTGGTCTGAGTATTAGTACAGGTTGGTTCATTGGCATTGTCCTAATGACTGGAGGACTATTATGGTTACCATTATTGATTTCTATTCTCTTTTTAACTATAGGTATCCTCTGCGGATATGTATACGAAAGAATAAAAGCGAAAAAAATAGTCACTATCGAATAATCTTATAGTATTAT
>CAZWTC010000013.1:0-16383 GCA_964637175.1 uncultured Candidatus Peribacteria bacterium | reverse complement strand
TGGCTCTGTAGCTCAGCTGGTTAGAGCGCGTCTCTCATAAGGACGAGGTCGGGAGTTCGAGTCTCCTTGGAGCCAATTACTAAGAATACCGTCATTCAAACATAGCTTTATTTATTATTATCTTATTCTTATGGCCAAAAAAAAGTGATGAAGAATCGTCGTCGCAATGCAGTGCAAGGACTGTGGAAAAACCAATTATCACACGAGTATCAACAAGACAAATACTCAGAAATTGGAATTGACAAAATATTGCAAACAGGACAAAAAAAAGACGACTCATGTATCGAGAGAAAAATTGAAATAATGTATTTATTTCATCCTGATGTATGAAGACGTTCAGATTTTTCCCTGTTTTAGGGGATAAACGAGTTTTCATAGCATCGCAGTATATCTTTTAATTTTTTTATGCATTCACTATGTTAGTCATCAGACTTTCCAGAAATGGAAGAAAAAATTTAGCTGTCTATAGAGTTGTTCTTTCTGAACACACTAAGCCAGTAAAATATGGATACAAAGAGGTATTGTGATCATATGATCCTATAAAGCACGCGTTGAAGGTAGATGTGGACGCTATCACTTCATGGATAAAAAAATGAGCTAAGCCTTCAGAAAGATTAGCAAAACTTCTGCTTAAAGAGACAAAAAACGAATTATTCAATAAATTCATCGAACATAGAGAAAGAAAAGGAGTAACCAAAAAAGAAGAGAAGAAATAATCTGTATCTGATTTTTTAATTCTTTTTCCTATTCATCATGAACGCTGTATATGCTAATGCTGATTTTCAAAATGTCATCCTGACCGTTTTGGCGTTGGTGGTCATTTTGGTGATTGTCGGATGCATATATACGTTTATCCGTGCGATCATCATGTTCATCTTTTCTCATAGCAAGGAAGAAAACAAGAAAAAATGATGGAATAGCATCAGATTCATGATTATCGGTGTCATCTTGACTATCGTGCTCTTGTTTTTGATACCGGTAGTGCTTAAACGGATGAAAGTCCCAAAATATGATGTCTACACGCCGACCAATATTTTCAGCAGAGCGGGGGAGCTCATCACCTGACTTTTCAGTCTCGGCAATGTCATCAAACAAAGCCAGCAGAATAGCCAGTATCGCGGAGAGCTGTATGACGGCAATGTAGATTCCTCTGCCAATGGACAGATCCCTGAGCCTATCACCAGCGATCAGTATAGCCTCTAACAGATTTCTTTGCAGCAGTAAAATTGTTTGAAAATGAGGAATAAATCACTATTACTTCCGTAAATATGCCCATTATCTTTTAATTTTTCTGTTTTGAGATGCACAAAAAATTTAATCTTCCTGAAAGAATCTCAAGATTCCTCCAAAAATTCTGAAGATTCACCAAACATCAGAAGGTATTTGTCCTTTATCTTCGGGCTCTTGCTCTGTTTCTTGCAGTATTGCCTTTGATAAAGATCTCTCCTGTAAATGATATTTCTCGTTCCGTGCGGTTGTTCAATGCACATCTGTTCAAAAGCCTGTTGATCATCCTTATCAGTGTTGTTGTGCTTTTGAGCTGGAATATGAGTTTCAAATTCAAAAATTTTGTCATCGGATATTTCGGTTTCAAGGAAAACGATTCGCTCTTCAATTTCGGATTTCTCTGGATCATCGCTACCGCTTTTCTCGGCATCGGTGATGCGATAAGCGTCGTAGGAACCAGTACGCAAACCATCAAACTAAGCTGATCATATTATTTCATCCAGCTCTTTTTGCTTCTAGGATTGGTCCTGACGTTGGTGTCTGTGATCAAACATGCCAAGGAGCATGCCAACAAAACCAAAATCGTCAATGTCGTAGATGAAGACGCTATGAAAGAAATGCAACATAAAAAATCATTCAAAGGACTCTTCGACGAAGAAGAATCTGAAGAACCGAAAGAACATCATCATGAACATCATTTCGAGTAATTTTTATTCTGTTATATATGTATAATGGCAGGTATAAACGATAAGTGCATCGGATGCGGTACATGCGCTGCTTTAGCTCCTGAGCTTTTCAAAGTTGAATGAGTTCCAGCAAAACTTATCAAGCAACCAAGCGCTCCCGAAGAACTACAGAAATATGATGAAGCGAAAGCTGCTTGTCCTGTAGGAGCTATTGAATAGGCTATAGGACTTTAGAAGCTTAGGACTTTAGATTATTATATTTATATATCTAACGTTCTAATAGTCTAACATTCTAATCATCTAGTTAGAAATCAACAATCCATGGTAGAGAAAATCTGTATTGGATTGTTTTTTTCTTATTCCGTAAAATGGCTCTTACTTGGTCGTTATTGGTGAGGTCGCTTGCAAAGTCAGAAAACTGGCAAGGACATTGATTGCATTGTGTCGGTGTGACGATGATGGTATCATTGCTTATGCCGATGAAAGGAGTTATGTTTTCTTGGGTGCATGATATCTCTTGGCCGGCTTCCGGACATCCATCATTATCTGTCACTCCGTTCCACGTCTCTTGGAGCGTCGGGCAAAGATCCTGGATATCCGATATTCCGTCTCCGTCTGTATCTATCGCTTCACCGCTAGCTATCGTTATCGCTGTCGTAGCTGCATCGCCGATGCCGTCTTGGTTCAGATCAAGCTGATCAGCATTGGATGTGAATGGTGCGTTATCGAGTGAACATATGCTTTGATAATGCTTTGTCAAAATCTCTTGATTGACGTTCTCATTGGTGTAGGAGCAATCTTTGTTTTCAAATATTATGAGTCATAGCAGATTCTTTATCCCATCTCCGTCGATATCACTATCGCACATATCCGGTATTCCGTCTCCATCCAGATCGCATTTGTAACTGCTTTTGAGATTGCCTTGCAGCTTGGCAGCTAAACAGCTATCTGTTCCGTTGATTGCGATGGTCGCTTGATTTTTGAGGTAGGTACATTGATCGATATACATGCTGTCTTGCGGAGTCAGTGATCCATCTTTTTGGTATGAATGGACGAAAAGGCTCGGCAATTTCTCCGTTCATGCTTTTTTTTGCACTATTCCGTCAGCGAATTCCGCAATTTGTACAAGCGGTGTCTTGAGCAGTGTCCCTATGATGCGGGTAGAAAAACTTATTTTTTGCCCTTTATCTGCAATCAATTCTGATGGCGTCATAAGCAATGCATACGATGCCAGAAGCGTGGTGTCTTTTATATTCATCGTGATGCTATTGACGAGTTTCTTTCCGTCGGTGAGTGTGATCGTCTGGGTGATCACCCTTTTCCCCGGTTTCGTATACGTGTATTCCATAGTCAGCGCGGTATTGCTTTTTTTCACGCCATCGCCGAAATCCCAATCCACAGCTACGATATCCGCTTGCCTGATGTTATATGTAGCAGTATTGAAAATCACTTTCTGCTGTATTTCAGGATTTCCCATATTGCTTTGGAGCATCGCTCATCTTCATCCGTCTATGCCTATCGTGAAATAGCTTATGCCTGCAAGCTCTCCTTTGCTCCATCATTTCACCAGTACGGGACTTTCTCCTGATTGCTTGAATATCTTTTTGAAACTTTGATTCGCCGCTTTTTTGGAGGTGGTATTCTCTTTTTGGAATATCCGTTCGATCTCGTCGAAATCTCCCAGCAATGCTGTAGAGAGCGTGCTTTCCATGCCCGCTTTCCCTCCCACAACACTTGCTCTGACCTGCATCGCTTTGGCATCGCCTTTTTCTCCTCCTACGATAACGATGACTTGCGCTTTAGCATCACTGCTATTTCCCTTTGCGACTGCTTGGACATTATACATCCCTGGCGAAAGGAATGTGTGCGTGATCGGTGTCCCGTTGCCTTGCGTGCCGTCGCCGAAATCCCGGCTGACTTGATTCACCGTCCCTTTGCTTACTGCTGTGAATGTCGTCGTCAGCGGAGCGCTTCATTCCAAGGCGTCCATGCTGATATAGAGTCCTATCTGATCGCCGATATGTTCACAGGCATCGCCGATGCCGTTCTGATTGGTATCTTGTTGACCGGTATTCACTATGAATAAACAATCATCTATATCCTTTGTCCGTTTTCCGATATCTATATTTCCGTCATCATCTACGATGCCGATCGGATTTTTTACCGTATCGCCGTCGATATCGTCATCACAGACATCTCCTATCTTGTCGTTGTCCGTATCTTTCTGTTTAGGATTGTAGGCGTTCGGACAGCTATCTTTTGCATTGTCCAATCCGTCGCAATCATAATCGTTGTTGAAGGCACAGCTGATTTTTCCGTTGAGCTTGAATAGGGTTTCCAAGACCGTTTTCCCATCGATATTTTTGTCGGTGTTCCTCCGTTGCGTCTGATCGATATCTATGATGTTTTGGCTGTAGAGCAAATTGAGCTCAGCGACTGGCCGATATCATTGCTTTATCTTGCCGACTTCCTGCATGGCGCATTTTTCTAGGTTGAACATGCAGTATTTCAGGTAGAGATTCACTTCATTGGAATTTTGAAGTGCACAGATGCTGTCACATGTCTTGCTTTTTTCTGTGATGGCTTTCTTGTCGTCAGCAGTGAAATTTTTCGCTTCATAGCTATCTGTCTTCAGCTTATTGATCCGTGTGTTCACTTCTTTCCGATTGAGATAAAGGTCCTTGTAGATATATTTTGCGAGAATATTGATCACTACTTGGATGAATTCAGCAGTCGTCGTCGTCTTGGTTCCGCAGAATTGGCCGCCGCAGACCGGACTTGTCGCTTTCGGGTATCATCTCATATAGGTGTTATCGCCTACATAAGCGACACAATAGTAATAGGAAGCGCTGTTATATAACCCTCATCAAAAGCTGATATCAGAAAAATCTTTTCCTGATGAAAATACTGACCGAAATCCTTCTCCATATTTTTTGAGCATATCCTGATCGGGATGGATACAATCCTTACATTCTACGACATTCAATAATCTGGCAAGATCGTAACGTGAGATATTATCCTGTGATTCGACCGTTTTGCTATCGAGTCCCATGGTCTTAAGCTGATTGGAAAAATCATCGTAGGTAGCGAAAACCGACGTTCATAGCAAACAAATCAGTGATATCAATATTCAGAAATATTTCTTCATATTTCGTAAGGTGGAAGGTGAAAGGTAGAAGGTGAAAGATCCTTGTTCCTGGATCCTTTTATCTCGTCCCTATATATAGTATAGCTAAAATTATTTTTTTTGCAATTATGTTTGATTGTTTTTATCAAAAAAAATCTTTGTGTAGTATTCAAACTTTTCTTGTAAATATTTATCAAAAAGATAGAGTCTGATATATTTATTTGTTCGCTATCCTATGTTCGCAAAATACGCCAATCTCAAGGATTTTATGCAGGGGAGTGATTTTGCTGGTACGAAGCCGGCTTTTTTGGAGCATTTGCTGAAAAAACTGGATGAGCATATCGCGAAAAAAGGGAAAGTCCTTCTGCTTACCTTGACCAAAAAATCTTCTGAAGAGATTACGAATTTTCTCGTTTCCAAGTGATATAAGGCGTTTTATCTGCATAGCGAAATCGCGACAATAGATCGTCGGGAAATCATCCAGAAATTGAGGACCGGAGTCATCGATATCATCGTCTGAGTAAATCTGCTGAGAGAGGGGATCGATCTTCCTGAGGTCACGTTATTGGCTATATTAGATGCTGATAAGGAAGGATTTCTTCGTTCAACGACTTCGCTTATCCAGATCATCTGACGTGCATCAAGGAATCCGAACAGTGAAGTGATCCTGTATTCAGATAATTTTACGGAATCTATGGTGAAAGCATTGCGGGAGACCTATCGTCGTCGCGGTATCCAAGACAGATATAATAAGGAGCATCATATCACTCCGGAAAAAGCTGAATCCAATGCCAAAGGCCTGGATGTCGTGAAAACTGATGAAGTGCTTTCCCAGTCTTTCGATAAGCTTACGAGAGGGAAAACCAAAAAATTGAAAAGAATGACCAAGGTAGAAAAAGATATCATCCTCAAAGATCTAAAACAGCAGCTGGACGCTGCCATAGCTGCATGGGAATTTGAGAATGCTGCGGTCATCCGCGATCAGATAAAAGAGATAAGCTGAGAATAACTAATAAATTACGAATTACGAATTACAAATTACGAATTATAAATTATAAATTATAAATTATAAATTATAAATCGATATATCATTTTATATATACATAAAATATTATGAAAAAAACATTTATCTTGTCTATAGCAAATATTTTAACGCTTTGCGTAATAATCATTGCGGTAAGCATCTTTTTTATTGATAATGCCCGATGGATGGGTTTTATCCTTATTAGTTTGTCATTTCTTTGTATCGCTTCTCTTTTGCTTTTTAAGATACAATTGAAATCTATTCAGCCGGATATCATATTCGGTTTGATAGATAATTGAATTCTTGCTGTTTTGGCTATTTTCTGAGGGCATTTTGCTGGTGTGACGTGAGCTATTTTGGGTGGTGTTGTCGGTAATGCAATAACGGATGGTATAGCTGGGATTTTTGAATGACATTATGCTGAAAGATTAAGATCAAAAAAAATTTCAGAAGAAAGAACGATGCTAAAGTCTGCTGTCGGTAAAATGGCCGGATGTCTTTTATGAGCTGGTATTGTCTTGGTTGCTGCTAATCTTATAGGTTTTTAGCTCTTTAACTTTCTATTCTTCTGCTGTTAAGGTAATATGTGGATATGGTATATTGATGCCATATTTTTTTAGATTTGCTATTATTATCGGTCTTAGTTCTCTTGCTACCATGAATGGCGATTTTTTTTGTGGATTAGCAAAAAATACTGATTTTATCTGCAATCATCTGGAATCAAAGTTTTCTATCCGTACGTTAGTATATTCTTTGTACAGAACTTTTTTGTGAGCATTTATCGTTTCTATTAAAATTTGTTTGACCTGAGGTATATATACATGACGTGGTACAGTAAAAAAGACTTCGCCTCTGATGACGGATTCGCTTTTATATGTTTTTATAGGAGTTTTTGCTAAAACACTGTTTGGTATGATTATTCTTTTGTTCTCATATGTTTTCACAATAGTATATCTTATATTGATTTCTTCAATTGTTCCACGCATATTGAGATTGCCCATGAATTGGACAAGTTCGCCTAATTTTATTTTTTTGTTGGTCATGATCATCACTCCAGCGATCATATTCCCGATTGTCGTTTCCATGGCAAATCAAAGGCTCAATGATATTCATCACATGATGATCGCTGTATCAAATCCTATGACTTGAAATACTGCTAATATGAGAAAAATCATTAATAAAACAAAAGCAAATTTGCCTACGAGATTCGAATTTCTTTTTACATAAATATCGGCTTCAAGGCTATTTGCCTCTATTCTTGCTTTGATTTTTTTGACTATCCATTGAATCAGGATATATCCTGCGATAAATACTCCTATAGCTAAAGCTGTTTTGAGTATTAATGCGACTCAATTCTCTTTGAGATATGATATGATATTTATTAGAATATTGTCCTGCATCATATAAGAAAAAATAAAAAATTATCCAATTATCTTTTTTTCTATAATCTTTTTGTCTTCAGGTGTTTCAAATGTCAGTGTAGTCATATTGTATGGTATGGCGATGTTGTTTTTTGAAAATTCATCATTAATCTTTTCATAGATTTGCCCTTTGACCATTTCTGGCAATAATCATCCATTAGGGTCAAAACTTATAAATGCTCTGAATTCTATGCTGCTATCCAAATAATCCGCTAAGAATACTTTCGTATTCTCTTTTTCTTTAATAAAATCGCAGCTATTAACTGTGTTTTTTATGATTTCCAAAACCTTATTTATGTCGCTGTCATAATGAGCCCGAAAAGGTATCATCATTTTAACAATCGTTTCTGAACTGTATGTTTTTATAGGTACAGAAATTAGTGTCATGTTCGGCAATACCACCTGTCTGAGATCAATCGTCCTGATGATCGTATATCTGATTGTTATTTCTTCAATTTTTCCGAAATATACTTGGTCTGCACTAATTTCCACAATATCTCCGAGTTTGAATTCCTTTGTATATAAAATCATGATTCCAGCTATCATATTCCCCAAGATTTCTTTGAATGCCAGTCATACTCCGAATGAAATACCTCCTACGATAAGTCCTACATTGAATCCTACCATTTCGAATCCTATGAAAAAAGAGAAGATAACTAAAATATAAAATGTGATATCGTGCATGAGTTTTGCAATTTTTTCTGCTTGTTTGTTGTTGGCATCAGAAGACCTTACGATGTTTCTTCTGACTATCCCGGCGATGAATTTGGAGATCAGCAAAAGAAGCAAGATAACTGCTATAGCTCATATGATTTTGAGTCCATAGGAAACTACTGCACTATTCATGAAATTTTGAAATGCTGTAGGTTCTACTGTTTGTGTTAATTGTGTATTCATTATAGATATATGATGGTATAAAATACATATAAAGTATACTCCTGAACGATTATTTTTTCAAATAGATCGGTCAAAAATAGCTAAAATCCTTGCCTAATTATCTCAAAAGTTATATAATATGGGTCATTCCGTTGAAATGCCGTCTAAATTTCTTACCATTTCTTTTGCATACATAACTGATTTGTTTTTATTTTTTTTATGCGCCCAATGAATTTCAAAAAGAATGTTGTTCCTCCTACCATTAAAAAGCCTTTGTTTACTGGATACGGCAATGACTATATGATGCAACAACCAAAAAAATCAGTCTCTTTGCTCACCTTGTTTGTGGTGATCATCTGTACGTTTGTTTTGGCGTTTTTGCTTTTCAGAAATTTTGATCGCATCACTACTTGGTTTTCTTCCTCTATATCTTCTACGACAGGATTTGAAATCGGTCAAAACGTATCCTTGTCCGGTATGCTTCAAGCAAACGGCGATCTCATCTCTTATACGCATACTTTAACGTTGGCTGATGCTACGGTAGTGGGACTTAAGAGCAGGACATTGGACATTAGCTTATATACGGGTATCGTAGATATCCAGGGAACTGTAGAAAAAGAGCTAAATGGTATCTATATAATAGAAACCAAGGTCGTTTCTTGAGCTTTGGCGAGCACATGAACTGCTGCTCAATCGTTATTGTGATCAGGAAGCGGCATCTATATAGCTCAGGCAGGCATCTATCTTCCCGCTGAGTTCTGAACGAAGTATGCTGTCCTCAATCAATGAGAAAATGGCGTTTTGAAACTCCAGAATATCGCAAACAATCAGATTATCTTAGTCTCTTATTTCGCTTGTAAAAAAACTGACCCTAACAAGAACTGTTCACAACTCCAGCAAAATATCTGAGCTAGCGCTGAAAAGACTATCTCCACTTCATATGGAACCACTCTCTATAAATTGGAATGAGTGACATCATGGTTCTTTACCAACGCTAATCTCTATGGATACTTCATCAATGATGTCGCTGAACAGGAGGTGTCAGATGTCACTAATGCCTTTGTTCTGCCTAACGACTATTATGTCCAAAATGCTATGTTGTCTAAACTCCAATCGCTTTGTACTGACGGCACGACTTCGCTCATGCAAGTGACGACTCATTCGCTCGGTATGGATCTCAATGGATTGATTATCAATCTTCAATGACCTACTGCTGATGGATCTGCTACCTGTAAAGTATTCATTGATCCTTCACAAGCTGCGGGAGGCACAAAACTCAGCTATATATCAAATACTACCACTGCGTTACCGGATGTTGCAACATGAACAGCCACGGTTACTGCATCATCTCCACAAGTCATTGATACTTCAGTAAAACAATTCCCTATCAATCTGGAAAAAACCATGACTTTCACCTCTTCCAGCAGAGGATATTCTGTCATATTCCCATCAAGCAATATCGCTTATGAATCGCTTAATGTAGATGAAGATCTTGATCTCCCTGGCGTCCGTTGCTCTACCCAGATGAATGTCACTAAATTCGCTGACAAAGCTACGCTCAATGATGATCCTAAAGTAAGGATTTTCAGCTGCAGCATAAAAGGCACCTTAAATAATCTCGGAAACAGCATCATCCAAAAAACATCAGCCAACGGAATCAACTTCTTGATCCAGATCATGGATCCTGCACGAGCTGAATTCGCTGCGAACATACAAATCAACTAACAAATACTAACAATTACCAATGAAGGAATATTTTTTCTATGAAAAAATCTGAGTGATATGCTCAGATTTTTTTGCTATGTAACTGAAATTTTTGTTATGCAACTTTTATGCTTTTATGCAGCGGCTTTTGCTGGAGCGCTGAGTGCAGCGATTTTGTCTTTGTAGACGCTTGGAGGATTGGCTCCGATGATCTTGTCTACGACTTGTCCGTCTTTGAGGAAAAATACCACAGGAATGGATGATACCTGAAAAGTCGCAGCTAAAGCTTGCATTTCATCAACATTCACTTTCGCTATTTTGATGTCTTTGTATTCTTCTCCTAATTTTTCGATGATAGGTCCGAGCATCCTGCATGGCCCGCATCGTTCTGCCCGGAAATCGACGACAGAAATCCCTTTGTTCTCTAAAATCTCTTGTTTGAATTGCTCTACTGAGCTAATATGCGATACTACCATGATGACTATATTATTAAATAAAAGAACTTAGAACTTAGTACTTAGACCTTAGACTATGGAATTTTTTTATAAAAGAACTTAGAACTTAGACTTTTGTATTTGTGTTTTCTTTATAGCAACGATAAGACCAGATATCATTCTTAAAATTTCTCATATTTTTGCTAAAATTTTCTGTTCTTCTTGTATATCTATAAATTCTAATCTTTGAGATAAAATTATTTGTGTTTCTAATTCTGCTGCTGATCATTTGGCTATATATAAGAAGTTTATATGTTCCTTTTTCGTATTTCTTTGATTTCATTCGGCGATGTTTGATGGTATAGATATAGCACTTCTTCTCATTTGAGAGACTATTCCATAAAGTTCATTTGCAGGAAATTTTTTGGTAAGTGAGTAAATTTCTTTGGTTAAATCCATTCATTTTTGTCGAACACTTAACTTTTGATAATTGCTTTCCATCACTATTTGTTAGTGGCTAAATCTAAGGTCTAAGCGCTCCCATCTAAGTTCTGAAGGTAATGTTGCGCTTCAAGTGCTGCCATGCAGCCGCTTGCTGCGGAAGTGATGGCTTGCCTGAATTTTTTGTCTGCTACGTCGCCGGCTGCGAAGACTCATGCGACATTCGTCGCTGTATGCGCCGGCATTTTCTTGGTGATGATATATCCGTCGTCGTCAAGCGTGATCTGTCATCATAGGAAATCCGTATTCGGTTTGTGTCCGATTGCATAAAATAATCCAGAACATTCTATTATCTTTTCCTCTTTTGTCTGATTGTTTATTACTTTGACTCCGGTAAGCAGATCGCCATTCCCTACGGCTTCAAGCGCTTCCGTATATCGCATGAATGCTATCTTTTCATTGGCTTTTGCCCTCGCTTGCATCACTTCTGATGCTCTGAGTTTGTCCGTTCTCACGAGGACGATCACTTTGGACGCGAAATGCGTCATATGCTGCGCTTCTTCCATCGCTACATCGCCTCATCCGATCACGATGACCGGTTTGTCCCTGAATATCGGCAATCCGCCATCGCAGATGGCGCAGGCAGAAATTCCCTTTTGCCGGTATTCCTTTTCTCCTTGTATTCATAGGCGTTTCGCGATCGCTCCTGTCGCTATGATGACTGATTTCGTTTCGATGATTTCGTCGCCGCTGAATAGTTTCAATGGCTGTGCACTGAAATCTACCTTATCTATCGTTTTGGTCTCTATTCTCGTTCCCATGTTTACGGCTTGCTGTCTCATGTTCATCATTAGCTCGATGCCGTCGATCCCGTCAGGAAACCCGGGAAAATTTTCCACCTTGCTTGTTGTCGTCAATTGTCCGCCTGCGGCGATGCCTCCGGCCATGAATCCTTCAAACATCAAGGGTTTGAGATTCGCCCTTGCTGCATAAATCGCTGCTGTGTGTCCTGCAGGTCCGGAACCTATGATTACTATGTCTTCCATGACTAAAATGTTGAAATGTTAAAATGTTGAAATGACTAATAGACGGGATAGAATCTAATCCGTCTTATCGGTCTAATCCGTCTTGTTTTTTGCTTGTAGTTATTTCTTTATTTTTTTCAATATGACTCTTTCAAAATCATCTACCCATATTCTGAAAACATTTGAAAATCTATACTATACCACATAATTCCATTTTGTACATCATCAACATTTCGCTTTCTGATTGCAGATTTTTTTTTGACAATGAGACTCATTTTCTTATAACTAAAAATAGTTACAGGTTACAGGTTGCAAGTTTCAGGTTGTCAGTTATAGGTTACAAGTTGCAAGTTACAGGTTACAAGTTATATTCTTTGTTCCCTGCTCCTTTCTCCTTTCTCCTTGCTTCCTGTTTCCCTGCTCCCTATTTATTCTCTGTTCATCAGTATGAAAGTAGTATATCCCAAAAATATCAAAAGATGATTGCTTGCTGGTATGACCTTCAGCATAGGACCTTTGACCATCAATGTCGTCCAGATGTTCATCATTGCCGTTGGAGTCGCTGCAGCATTAGCGACATTCAATGGTATCTCAAAATCATGATCAAGGATATTGTGAGCGCTTATAGCGATCATCATTCTTATCATCACTATTGTCATAGCGTTTTTCAAAGTTTCGGAATTGTGACTTCTAGCTTATATCGCTAAACTTATCAGAAATAATTTCTTTGATGCAAAAAAGAAGTTCCAGGTCAATTATGAAAAAAAGAATTCCATGGATATCATGGTGCAGGAAGCCAAGACCAAGGAAGAAAAGCAGATCATCGAGCAAAAGGAAAATACTTTCGACAAGCAACATCTGACCGATATAGAAAAGAAATGACTGATTTAACCTTCCTGTAAAAAGATTTTATGCTATTTTCTGCAACCGGAATACGAATGCTTTTGGCACTGCTCGCGCTTTGCGGCGTGCTTTTCTTTTTCAACAAAAAACCTAAATTCCTTGTGCCGATGCATCATCTGAAACAGAGGAGTCGGCTTGTCTACACTATCCTTTTGTGATTGCTTCTTGTCTGCGTCCTTCTTCTTCCTTTGCGCATCTCTTTCATTACGGACAAACATGCAGTGATAGAAAAAAACGTCCCTATCCAGATCATCCTTGATGTCTCGTTGTCGATGTCTGCCAATGATTTGCAGCCAAGCAGATTCGTCGCCGCAAAAAAATCCTTGCTTTCGCTCGTCCAGCAATTGGACGGGTATGCTATTTCTCTTATCACGTTTTCATGAAAACCGTTCGTCTCTATTCCGTTTTCCTCATCGTCGTCAGCTATTATCGCTAAGTTACAAGCTATGAATCTCGGCGATTTTCCTCCGGTGAAGGATTTTCTCTGAACCGCTATCGGTGATGCTTTGCTGCTTGGCGTAGTGAATCTCCAGCAATTCGCCGATCAGGAGATATATAAGCCCTGAATCGTGATCCTGATCACGGATGGCGATTCGAACGTAGGATTTGATCCGATGCAAGTCATTTCTTATTATGAGAAAACTCAAGTCCCTCTTTTTGTCTTGGGTGTCGGACAGGAAAATTTTCTCATCGGTCGTGATACGCGGAATGATGAGGTGACCACGGATATCAATCCTTTATTGCTGCAACAGCTTGCAGAAAAGACTTGAGGAAAATTCTATAGAGTGCTCGGTGAAAAATCTTTCGATGATTTCGTCGCTGAACTTCTCCAGCATATCGTTGCTCATCAGCAGCAAAAGATCCAAAATACCCTCTGGGAACTTAATGATTATCTGATCTATATTCTCATATGTTCTCTTCTTGGACTTTTCATCTTCAGATTGGTCGCTTTCCTTGCTCTGACCAAAAAATAAGAAACACCATCAAAAATTTGCTTTTTTTTGCATGTATCGGTATCATTATACTAGATATTTATTTTTTAAATATGCCTGATGCCAAAAAATAAAAGCATGATACGTGAATATGACGGCGATGAAGATGCTTTTTGGAACGATATGCATGCTGACCTAAAAGCGATGGATAGAAAAAAGACAACGGAAAGATTAGCATGGAAAGCAATGTCCAATGAATTCATTCTTTCTCCAGAAGATGAAAAAGAGCTACGCAAGTATCATAGTCAAAAAGCTAGTACAATCGAAGATATTCCTGCTAGATATCAGCGTAGGATAAGAAAATCGCTCAATATAAAAAGGAAATTACATAATAAAAAAGCTCATGAAATCACTAAAGATGAGATCAATCCTATTCATGATTCATACAATGAAAAATATACTAAACTGATTGTTGACTTCTATAATGAAGCTATTATCCGTAAGATTACTGAAGTCCGCAATGAAAAGGTGTATGCACATGAGCTATGAAAGATCAAAGATGCTACTCCGAAACAATTGAAACGCAAGATGACCAAAATCCCTCGTGAGGTGCAGGCGGAAATCATCAAATCATTGAATCGTGATCCTGAACAAATAAACTCTTACAAATCAGAAGTAAAGAAACAGATCATCGCAATCTTCAATACGTACTACTAAAAAACTCTATTAAAATTTGAAAAGCTGGTGGAATTCACTATAAAGACTAGATGCTTAGAAGCTTAGAAAATTGGATGCTTAGAAAATTAAAAATATTTTATTATTAATGTGTTGGTTATGAAAAAGCTTATATTAGTAGCTATAATGCTTGGTTACTCGCTTCCGCTATTCAGCTTTGCGCAATCTGATAGCCGAGGAAAGTATGGAGAAGATCCTATCCAGATCCTTGATAATGTCGTCAGCGAAGCCAATGATGAATACAAGATACAACAGACAGCATTGGATACGGCAACGGACAAAGAGTGAGCATATGCGAGTCAATACAAGATAGCGAATACCTTGGATCGATTCAGGAACAATATCAATCCGTATCTTCAACGGACCGTCTATATCTGACTTTCTGTAGCAGTCATCCTGCTTATCTACAATGGATTCCTTATGGTGACCAATGCCGTGCACAAAGAATGAGAAGTCGCTAAAATCAAAAAGAATATCATCAATATCATCATCGGCGTCATCATCCTGACGGGATTCTATTTCATCATCAGATTGACGGTTTCAATCATCAACTCGATATTCGGAGGTTATGGCTGAGACACGGGATTTTAGACCTTAGACTTTAGACCTTAGACTTTAGATATTTATACATCTCTATGAATACTTTAAAAAAAGCGATATTAATCCTTACGTTAGTTATTATAGGCGGAGGGATCAGTCATGCGGCTGCGCCGTCATTCAATGATAATTTCGCTAATTATCTCACAGATGCTACGCCTGATAAATATGGAAGAGTAGAGACGGTATTCAATATCTGCATCGATAGGAATATCTCCTTGATGGATAATGTAAAAAATCTTTTTTATCCAAGCCAGATAGCTCCTACGTCATGATGCAGCGCCGGTTCTCAGTGAGGGCAGCTCCGATCGGTCATAAGAGCTTTGGGATTCGTCATCCTTTTTGTCTTTTTGGTGATTGTCGGGGTGAATTTCATCTTGAAAGCCAAAGAGCCTGATGGTGCAAAAAAAGCTTTTTCCAGTCTTATCTATATCCTTTATGGAGCATTTCTCGTATTCGGTGTGACGTGGATTCTGTGAACAGTCTTGAATATCGGGAATATCCAAGGAAGCGGACAACTCGTAGATAGGGTCCAGAATTGATTATTCCTCCAGATATTATCATTCTTCAAAGTGCTTGCATTCTTCGCCGCTATCATCATGTTGGTGGTTTCCGGGTTTAGGATGATGTCAGCAATGGACAAAGCTGATAAAGTCAAAATAGCTCAAAAGTGAGCGATCAATGTAGTCATCGCTTTGGTATTGATCAAAGTGATCGACTATATCTTTTATATCGCTCAGACGCCGGCTTTTGGAACCAAGGCTGCTGATATGATCGTCAATGTCGCTATCGTGCTTGGATGGATCCTTGGAGCTCTTTTTGTGCTTGCGCTCTTTTACGCGGGATATCTTTTGATCACCTCTTCAGGAAAAGAAGACGCTATGAAAAAAGCAAAATCAATCATCGTAAATATCTTCATCATTGCCTTGGTTATCTTCTTATTCCTCTTGATTGTCTATCAGGTGTTCAATGAATTTTCTTAGGACTTTGGAAGCTTAGGACTTTAGAAGCTTAGGACTTTAGAGGCTTAGGACTTTGGAAGCTTAGGACTTTAGAGGCTTAGGACTTTAGAAGCTTAGATTATTAAACGTTTATATATCTAATAGTCTAACACTCTAAACATCTAATCGTCTATTTTTCCTTGATTTTTATATCTAAAATACTATAAGATGTAGCTAGGCCCGAGTAGGGAATATTTTTTTCTGCCTAATCGTAGATAAAATAGCTTAGCGGATTGTGATTTGCTCTCGT
>CAZWTC010000012.1:3565-16694 GCA_964637175.1 uncultured Candidatus Peribacteria bacterium | reverse complement strand
TCATTTCGGTTCGAATGAATTGATTGCTTCGAATTCAGAGAGCGTCTTGTCATGCATCTGGCGTGGCAATACCGTCATTTTTTGCATATTTTCTTGTATATTATATGTTTTCTAGCAGGCCATCTGCGTTTTCGTGGTCTTCTGCTGTTTGGAAATCCGGAGAAAAATTAGCCATATTTTCGCTTATGCTTTCTTTTTTTTCTACGCTTGTGATGAATCTGTTTAGATCTTCAAGATTCAGCTGGTCATTCTTGCTGAATTTTTTGAAAAAATTCAATGTCTTGGATCCTCGTTGGCTATCGTAATTCACTGCTGATCTTTCATTTCTCATGTCTTCAAATACTTTCTGCCGTTTCGGTTCGAGATTTTCTTGCTTATTTTTTCCTATCTGTGTGATGAGAGGATTCAATCTCTGGGTGAGCGATATCAATCTTCTGAGCTCGTCTGATCTCATATTTTCTGTGCTTTTGTCCCGGATATCCAAGAGCTCTCGTGCTTGTTTTTTCGTCGTCTTGTTTACGGATTCCTTGTTCATCCCTGTCGCTACGACATCCGGAATGAATGCGGTATATAACGTCTGTGTAGCTATATTCTTTTCTATATCCCTTTCTACGCGTGTCTTGACCAGCGCTTCTTTCCCGTAATTTTTGAGCAGCTCATCGCTTACTTGCTGTTTGAACATCGCTTCAAATTCTTCCAGATTCGCTGATTTTTCCAACAAGGCGGTGAAATTCTTTTCTGAGACTCCCTGCGCTTGTGCACTCAACATGCCTAATGTCGGCAATTTCACTCCCAGCTCGTTCTTCCCTCACTTGCCTGGACCGAAATCAAACGCATCAGTCTTGTCGTCAATATGCAGAAAATCATCTGACTTGAGCTGAGCGTCAGGATTGTTGAGATTATAATAGAATCCTATATTGCTGCCGTTGATCTTTCCATTGATATACAAGACATCATCACCTTCTTCGTCGTATTGCCTTTCTCATTTCTCTATGCTGAATCCCTTTTGGGTATTGATATCAAAATCATCTGCTAAATTCTTTTTATCTATTGTCGTAGTATTGAAATATCTCGCCAATCCCGTGATACAGCTTCCCATCACTCTTTGTTTGATGATGGTTTGTGTCTTGCTCGGTAGATTCTCTTTGACGTCGCTTATGGCTTTGGTGTATTCTTCATAGGTTTTTTTGGCTTCTTCGTTGTTGGGGTCTTTGACAAGTTCGTCTTTGGCTTTTTTGATAAGCTCTTTGTTGTCCTTGATATGTTCTCTTGTCTTTTCGTCAGGGATGAATTTTACATAAAGGTCAAAATCCGTATCGAAGTCTTTGGATTCTGGCAGGGTAGGGACAGAGATTTTATCTAATCTATCTGATGTCTGAGTGTAATTTTTTATCTCTTCATTGTTTTCTACAATAAGATCCGTCTTGATCGGACTCATCATTTTCATCATCGGAAGATTATCTGGGACTTCTGATAGTATTCATAATTTATCATTCAATTCTTCATAATTTTTCATGAAATCTGTGCCTTGGAGTTCATTTTTTTCCTTGTCGTTTTGCGCTGTAAGATAAAACTTCAGATAATCATCGACCTTCAGATCAGTATCTTTTGTCTTTTCTGTAATTTGATTGATGAGCGTTTGAGGGATGTTTTTCTTTTCTTCTTGGAGTTGTGCATCAGTTATTTGATATTTTTTATCTAGTTTGTCGTATGATTCTTTGGTAGCTGTTCGAGCTTCGAGAAGTGTGTTTTTTTCTTTTAGTATATCTTGATTATTTTCTATTTTATCTTTTGTAACATCTATTATTGTCATACCTGTGGTTAATTCTATATCTTCAATCAAATTTTTTACTGGTTCGAATTCTGTATTGATTATGGCTTTTAAATATTTTGTATCAAGATTTTTGATATATTCATTTATAGGTTCTTGAAAACTTTTTTGTGCTTCTTCAAAAATAGGTTTTGCCTTATTTAAAGTGGGTTTATCAGAAATTTTGGATTGCAAAGCTTGTTCAATCGTCTCTTTGGTATCTTTCCCAGTTTTATTTACTGGTTGATCTCTTGTTTCCGTTTTTTCTTGCTGTGTTTCTCACATAACGATGACAAAAAAATAAATACTATGTTTCCATAGTATTTATTATACTCAATATGTCGAAATTTGTCAAATATTCTGGTTTGTTATTTATTGTTTTGCTGCTTTTATAAGTTCTGCAAGATGAGGTGAAATTACATCTCCGTGTTTAATATAGATTTTTTCTGTTTCTAATACTAAATTTTTAATGGTTTGATTTGTTTTTACATCATTTACAGTAAAGGTATTTATAATGCCATCTATTTGCTTATTTTGTTCTTTCATGGTCTTGTTTTGTTCTGTAAGTATTACTTCTAATCTTTTAGAATATCCTTTAAATCGTTTGTTATATCATTTATTGAAATTGATTAGATATGCATATTCATTGTCATCAATAAACGTGCCAATATCGTATGTTTTTGAAAAGTTTTTTTCGATACCCACTCACTTGAATACAAAGTTTTCAATACAGTAGAGTATAGATGCTACTTGTTTTTTTGGATCAGTGATATT
The DNA here is from genome assembly GCA_964637175.1 of uncultured Candidatus Peribacteria bacterium. Lineage (GTDB taxonomy): Bacteria > Patescibacteriota > Gracilibacteria > Absconditabacterales > Absconditicoccaceae > CAJBLF01. The sequence goes on along the minus strand of CAZWTC010000012.1, from coordinate 14,110 downwards.
TTTTGTTACATATTCTTGAAAAAGAAAATTTACCGTATCTTTTTGTTCTTGATCTCGAAAATGATTCATCAGACTATCTAGATGTTCTTTCATATCAGGGAAATATTTGTCTACGTTGGTAGCTGCGAATGTGAAAGCGTTTGGGACGACGCTAACGGTTGTTGTCTTGTCTATGGCTGTCGGGTCTTTGTCGTTGAAGGCTGTCGTCTGTCCTGCTGGAAAATCATTTTTTTGTGCTATGGTCTGCGCTGAGCTAGGGTCCGCCGCTATGAGTGCTGTGAATAATGAGCCAACAGCAAAAGCTTTTTTAGCTTTGCTTAAAAAATTTCATGGTTGTTTGTTTGGCTTATCACGCATCGTCCTAGGTTAGGAGATAAACTGTATGTAGTATACATAATAATATTGTAAAGTCAAATCAAAATTATGTTTTGTGGTTGTGGTCTTGCTCATTTCCCCTGTAAAAATATTTCATTGACAAAAGTTGTAAAATTGCTATGATATTTATGTAAATTAAAAATAAAAAAACATATGGAACCATTACAAACAAAACAATTAGAATTGTTCATTGCTTCTTCTGCTACTGTACAAGTCAGCGGAGGATGGGTAATGTCTTTGATTAATTCAGTCCCTTCTTTGATGCAGCAGCATACAGAAAGACTTGAAAAACATGGAATAAAAAATGTGAAAATGGATCAATTTTATTCTCAGCAGGCTTTTTTGTTGGCTTTGAAAGAGATATATGAATCAAGCCTTAAGCTATCAGCCAAAAGGGTCTCAGCAACTATTGGACTTTCCGGGAAAGCTCTTGCTAAAACATCAAAAGTGCCCTCTATTATTGGTATTCCTCAGCTTTTAAAACAAATGCCTTCCATATATTCCTCTAATCACAGAGGAGGCTATCCAGGAAGCATAAAAATATCATCTTTTGATGAAAATAAAAAGACTTTGGTTATGGAATTCAATACCCCGTATCCCAAGGAATTTTTGGAAGGAATGCTCAACGGTTTTTTCTCTGTGTATAGAACATCAGATGATGTTCATCAGCTTTCCATGAAAATGGAAAACAACATTTATACAATTATTTATTAAATCTTATATTCTATATGCCTTGAGCCGTTCTATCGTCTCAGGGTTTTTTTATAATATTTTTTTGATCGGTTTGATGAAAAGATTTTTGAACATATACATTTCATAGAAGTAAGCGAATGATTCGTTCTTGTTTTTTATGTCGATATGCTCTATGCTTTTCGTTATCTTTTTGAGATTCTGGGAAATCTTTTTTATGGTCTCTTTGTCATATTGATCCTTGGATTTGGAGAAGGATTCCACAGCGTCCGTGATGATATATTTCTCTCCCAAAACGTCTTTTTTGAGCAGCGATAACATATCTTTCTGCAGATATCAGATATAAGCGTTCAATTCTTTCTTGTAGGCTCAGAGCTTTTTGTAGAAGCTCAAAAACTTGTAGTTTCTGCTGTCTTTTTTCTTGATGAGCATGTCATATTCTTTTATGATCTTTTGCAGCATCTTTTTTATCTGCGGAAAATCCTGGATCGAGCTTTCTATATACAGCGATCTTTTTTGTTGCGGGATGGTCTTGTAGAGTGTGATCGTCCTTTCGATGAATGAAAGCACGCCTTGAGGCGAAGCATCTTTCCCTTGTTTTTCCAATAATGAAATGATGATGAAGAGTCTGATTCCATCTTTTGGTTTGCTGTTGGGATCGGTGAAACGATAGACATTGTTCCAGGTTATCTCTTTGAGAAAACTCATCACGTATCGTTGCGCCATCGAGATATCGCCCAAAAACGGCACGATGATATCTGTTTTGTGCTCGGTTTTGACTTTCTGATAGACGATTTCCTTGCTCATATTCCCTGCATTGACCAGACCGTTCCCATTTTTTTCCGGGAATAGCTCTATCAGCATATTTTCCACTTTGTAGCTTATCCTGAGATTTCCTGTTTCCAGCAATATCTCTAAAAGGTCGGTAGGCATCGTTGTCCTATCTATTTTTTCGTGTCTTCTGAGATGGTAGGTAGTGCCTTTTATTTCATATTTTTTTTCAAAGACTGTCTTGATCTTCAATTCGCTGACTCCTGGCTCTTTATCTATCCTGTCAAAAAATTCCATCAGATCCTGTATCGTCTTCTTATTCCGATTCACGGCTACATCCATATCGTCGGGTATCTTTTTCCGATGCGGCAAATTCCGGAAGAGGACTATGCTTCCGGTATATACATATTCATATCATCTGAAAATATTGATATTTTTTTCAAATACCTTGATGTATGAGGCTTTATTCATTTTTTTCGCTTGTCTTGTTTCCATTCCCTTAAGGCGTATTGCAGGGTAAATGTTGGTATGAGTATATTCATACTCTTTCGTTTTGCAAAATGATTTACACCCCTTTTATTTTTTTATCTCTCTCATAAGAGAATGTTGCTTATTCAGTATGTATCTCTTTTTATAAACGCTTCGCTGGACATACTTTTTCTCTTGGATAGAAAAAGTATGCAAAAAGATCAAGCCAGATGCAAATCCGACGAACTGTCGTTTCATTATGTATTACTTATTTATCTCACCTCATTCGCACATATACATGTGACTCATTTCGGTTCGAATGAATGGATTGCTTCGAATTTAGAGAGCGTCTTGTCATGCATCTGGCGGGGCGATCATGTCTAAAAAATATCTGCAATCAAATGAAAAAAGCGGATTTCTCCGCCTTTTTATCTCGCTTGTCTATAAGCTTATTTTTTCTTTTCCATGATCTTTTTGATCAATAACGGCTCGATCTCGTCTTGGATATATCTGTCGAGCGGTCTTGCTCCGTATTGAGGTTCATAGATTTTTTCGATGATCTCTTTGATCTGTTTGTCGGAATATCTCGGTAAAGTGATATCCGAACTGACTTTCCAAGCGCTCAAGAATTGAGTGATCTTGTTCTTCATGATCTTGGCAAGTATCTCTTTGTCGAGATGTTTGAAGACGATCTTGTAATCGATCCTGTTGATCAATTCAGGCGTAAGGAAATTTTTCATCTCTTCAATCACCCTTTCTTTGACGAGGTCGAATTCCTTGTCGCTGATGTCATTTTTTTCTCCAGTTGCAAAGCCTATCCTGCTTTGTTTCTTTATGAATTCTTCTGATCCGATATTTGATGTCATGATGATGATCGTATTCTTGAAGTCCACGATTCTTCCCTTTGCATCCTTGAGATGTCCTTCATCCAGAATCTGTAATAAGATATTGAGTACATCGGTAGCCGCTTTCTCTATTTCATCAAACAATATCACTGCGTACGGTTTCCTTCTGACTGCTTCGGTGAGTCATCCTCCTTCTTCATATCCTACATATCCCGCAGGAGAACCTATCAATTTGGAAACTGAATATTTTTCCATGAATTCCGACATATCTATTCTGATCATCGCATCAGGATTTCCGAAATATTCTTTTGCGATAAGTTTCGCTAAGTACGTTTTACCTACTCAACTTGGTCCTAAGCAGAGGAATGATCCGATCGGCTTGGTGTATTTGATCACTGATAGTCTGCTTCTGGTAAGTGTTTTCACCACTGCTTCCACTGCTTCGTCTTGTCCGACGATGTTCTTTTTGAGCTCTTCGCTGAGTCTTCTGAGCTTTTCTATTTCAGATTCGTTGACGATATTCGTCGGGATACCTGTCTTTTCTGCTACGACGTTGCCGATATCGTCTTTGGTGATAGTCGCTCTGAGATGAGTCGGAATGTTTTTGTTGGTCCTGATCTTCTGCATCTCCAACTTAGCTTCTTCTTCTTTGGCTTTGAGTTCCGCAGCGCCGAAGTAATCCTGTTTTTCGATGGCTTCTTCTATCTTGGCTTGGATCTTGGTAAGCGTCTCTTCGAATTTTTTGTAGTCCTTGTCGTTGTCGAGTTTCTGATTCATGGTAGATTTTCTCGCACATGCTTCATCGATGATATCCAATGCCTTGTCCGGCAAGAATTTATTCATCATGTATCTTTTGCTGAGATTGATCGCTACGTCCAATGCTTCATCGGTAAGCTGTACGCCATGAAAGTCTTCGTACGTCTTTTTCAATCCTACAAGGATCTGTTTGCTGCTTTCTATATCCGGTTCATTGATGACGACTTCCTGAAATCTTCTTTTGAGCGCTGCATCCTTTTCGATATATTTCTGATATTCGTTGAAGGTCGTCGATCCGATAAGCTTGATTTTGCCTCTGGAAAGGAGCGGTTTCAACATCTGTGCCGCATCGCCGTTCTCTTGTCCGCCCGCACCGATGATGGTGTGGATTTCGTCGATGAATAGGATGATGTTATTCGTAGGATCTATGGCTTCTTCGAGGATGGATTTCATCCTGGATTCGAATTCTCCTCTGTATTTCGTGCCTGCGACCAATGTCCCCATATCAAGCAAAAATATCCTCTTGTTCTTGAGTTTTTCTGGGACATCGTTTTGGACGATTTTTTGCGCTAATCATTCTACGATAGCGGTTTTACCTACTCCGGCTTCTCCTATAAGAAGAGGATTGTTCTTGTTTTTCCTCAAGAGCGTATAGATGATCTGATTGATTTCATTTTCCCTTCCGATGATAGGGTCGATCAATCCGTCTTTGACTTCTTTGGTGAGATCGGTACCGAAGTATTCTATCGTAAGCTTCTTCTCTTCTTTTTTGCTTTTGTCTCCTGTGGCAGAAGTATTCTCTTTTTCTACGATTTCGCTTTCTACGGCATCCAAGAGCATGTTGATGTTGTTCATTTTCTGCATTTTTTCGATTTCCATAAGTTTAATCTTGTTAACATCTAAATTGAACGTTACAAAGATTTTACTTAAGATCTGTAAAAAAGCAAATAGTCACATCTGCATTATCATAGGATTTTGTGTGAGTTTTTCGTAGTTCTCACGTATGCTTTTGCTCTTGATATTGTGGGTGTGGAGGTGTTCGGTAAATTGATTTGACAAATCGTGAAATGATACGGAAAATAGGATATCAAGATCCAGTTTCTTGGTAGTCTTGTTGATATATTTATGGAGCTCTAACGAAGTTTTCTTGCTGAGCGGCAATTTTTTGGCTTCTTCCAGACTGCCTACGATAGTCGCTTTGGTGTATTTGTTTTGGAAATATTCTTCCAAGATATCTTCTGGAACGTCGAGGAGCTTCCAAAAGATAGCATTGAGATCGTGATGTTTGAGAAACATGGAGATTCATCGAAAAAGATCCTCACCATGGATCGTCCTTTGCTTGTTGGTGGATGCAAGCGTATTTGCGTGTGTTATGCATGAGCTGGAATGATTCGTCAGGAGCGTTTTTATCTGTGAAAACATGCGTTCATCTCTGCGAGAATAAAATCGTTATGCCAGTACATTATCGTTTTGTTTTTTAAATTCAACTGAATGACGAAAAAAATAGATAAAAATTGACGAATGCTCGTCTGCTGTGGCGGACTCGCGATAAAAATTGCTGTTGCTAAGTTTTCTTGAATATACTATCCTGATACGTATTGTTACGTAACGAGAATATCATCATTTCAACATATAGTCGTTTTATCGTTTAGTCGTTTAGGTATGCTGTGATTTTTGAAATCGCTATTCAGCCCAAGCGTAAAGCCTATGAATATCATACGGCTGCGTAAGAAAGTGTTGCTGCAGAATCTGGAATATCTCCAATCGCTTCAGCCGCAGGCCGCCATTTTCCCTGTACTCAAATCCAATGCCTACGGACATGGACTCAAGCAGATCACCAAGATGCTTTCTAGGACAGACGTCCCTTATCTCGTTGTAGATAGCTATCCGGAATATGTCGTCGTGAAAAAATATTCTAAAATACCTATTTTGATCCTTGGAGAGACCTTGCTTGAAAACTATAGAAAATTCGATCATAAGCATACCGTATTTTGCGTGTATAACGTTTGAACCATCAGATATTTGTGAAGGCTCGGCAAAGAGACCAAGATCCATCTTTTCTTCAATACGGGCATGAATAGGGAAGGTATCCAAGAAGATGAATTGCCTGGGCTCATCAAGGAACTTCAGAGTCATCCAAATCTTGCCGTCGAAGGAGTCTTGTCGCATTTTTTTGATGCAGATACGTTGTCGGAGCAGACTATCGCTGATCAGATCCAGTGTTTCAAACGTATGTATTATAAAGTGATAGATGCATGATATTCGCCTGCACGAAGGCATATCGGCAATAGTGCAGCCATATTCAAGGTCAATGATGAATTCTTCAATGCCTATAGGCCAGGCATCGCATTATATGGCTACAATCCTTTGCAGCTTCAGGATCCTGTATATAAGCATGGAAATAATGTTTTGCCCATACTTTCGATCACGTCTAGAGTGATAAGCCTGCAGACCATCCGGCCGGGGGAGTGAGTGAGCTATCATCATGAGTATAGACCGAGCGACAAAGAAACTATCGCTACGGTGCCATTCGGATATGCTGAATGATTATCGAGAAACGCTTCAGGAAAGATATTCATCAAGCATCGTAAGACGTTTTTCCGTCAGGTCTGAACCATCTGCATGAATCTGTCCACCTATGTGGTCGATAGTTCTGTGCATATCGGTGATGAAGTGGAGATCATCTCTGACAATCCTCGCGCCAAAAATTCATTGGCTAATCTGGCTGAGCAGAGCGGAACCATCGTCTATGAGACGTTAGTGAAGCTGGATAGAGGCATCAGGAGAGAAACCATTTAAACTAATAACTAACAATGAACAACTAACAATTATTGAATATTTTTATATAAAAAAATACCAATATTGTTAATTATTAGTTATTAATTGTTAATTAAAATTTTATAATATAAAATTTTATAATGGCGTTTTGGTATGCGTTGGTAAGTGTTTTGCTTGTGAGTGCGGTATCGTTGATCGGAATCATCACCTTATGACTCCGTTTGTCTTTGCTCAAAAGGATAGTCTTGCTGCTGGTCAGCTTTTCCGCTGGTGCCTTGATGGGCGATGTATTTTTCCACTTACTGCCGGAGATGGTGACGCCAGCTGGACGGGCCATTTCTTCATCTTTATGGATACTTGGATGAATTCTGTTTGGTTTGATCACGGAAAAGATCATCCGTCGGAATCATTGCCATATGCCTGTCACCAAAGAACATAAGCATCCGTTCGCTCTTATGAATCTCATCTGAGATATGGTTCACAATTTGATCGATGGATTGATTATCGGTGCAAGCTATCTGGTGAGCATTCCTGTCGGAATCGCTACGACGCTTGCTGTCGTCTTTCATGAAATCCCTCAGGAAATCTGAGATTTCGGTGTGCTTGTCCACGGAGGATTCAGCAGGAAAAGAGCGTTGCTGCTTAACTTTCTCACGGCTTTGACTGCTGTAGTCGGCGTCGTGATAGCTTTCTTACTCTATCGTTCAGTCGACGGCATGGTGGCGGTTTTGCTGCCATTCGCAGCAGGAAGTTTCATTTATATCGCCGGTTCTGACCTCATCCCTGAGCTTCACAAAGAAAATACCTTGTCCCAGAGCATCCCTCAGATACTTTTTTTCCTTTTGGGTATTTGAGTCATGTCGTTGTTGCTGGTTATTGAATAAAGGTAAAAAGGTAAAAAAGGGATAAAGGTAAAAAGATTTCCAATCTCTGTTATCCGTTATCATGTTATCCGTTATCAATAATTTTTAATTAAAAAAAGTCCCTCTCATACGGAGGAACTTATAATTATTCAATTTCAATTTCTATTTCTATCCCAAAATTTTTGTACTCTTTCTTTTCTTTTCCTTCTTTTTCTTTGCATTATTACAATAAGTCCAAATACTGGTGATATTATTATTACCATCGCCGTATTGATCATTGCATTTTCAAATTGGTGGCCATTTATGCCCCAACCTATGAGATAGAAGAAATATACTCTTATGAAATATAAGGATACGTAGATGGCAGTAAATATTGCCAAAAATGTTCCGTATTTTATAAATATTCTTTGAGAGTATTTTGTTTTTTGGTTTATTTCGTTGTTGTATTTTATTATAGCCCATTCGTAGGTATTACTTACAATATAATCCGTCAAGAGGGCTATGATCTGAATCAGGATGCTTGTCCATGACCCTATGCCTAACCACCAGAAGTGGTAGGTGAATGCACCGAAATTCCATAACGTTACAAGAACGTAGGACGCGGTGATTTTTTTCCAAATTTCCTTTTTATTCTTATCTTTCATGTTCTTTTTGTTTTGACTTTACCTATATCCTTATTCTGCTGAAAAGCAATAAAAATATTTTTACACTTTCTTCAAGACATAGATGATTCTCTGGATATCTCCGTCAAAAAGCTTGTATCTGTGCTTTTTTTGGACGACAAAACGATATCTTTTGCCTATATATACTATATCCTGACTCTCTTCGGGGGTGTATTGCTTGTATAAGACCAGCTTGCCTCCTTTTTTGACGAGATGATGGACTCGAGGAAGAAGCTTATCAATATATCCGACCGCTCTCGTTGTGACGTAGTCGAATCCTGTCCAAGAGGGATCAGAATCCTTTTTTTTGTAATCTTCTGCTCTGGTCCGGATCGCTGCAGCATTGGATATGTGCAGTTTTTCAATCATTTCATTGACGGCATCGACCTTTTTTTTCGTCGAATCGATCCCTGTGCATTGCACTTCCGGGTTGCTTATCGCTATCGGCAAAAGAGGGAAACCGCCTCCGGTCCCTACATCGCATAGCGTCGATCCTGGTTTCAGCTGCAATGCTTTGTTGATTTCGAGGGAATCCTGGATGTGTTTGATCCAAATGCCCTCCGGGTCTCTGATAGCTGAGAGGTTAGTGTGTGAGTTTATTGATATGAACTGATCTATTAATTCTTTTCGTTCTTGTTCCATAGTTGATAAGCTTGCTAACTAAAGTTTTTGTCCTGTATGATATCCTTGCTTTCTTTCTTAAAATCATTATAGTAGGTCACTGTATTCGTTTTTTTTAGATACTATTCTAGTAGTATGGTTATAAGAAATCTGAGACAAAAAAAAATAGTAAATATCAAAGTCATCTTTTGGTTTGTCCTTCTCTGCGTAGGAACGTATTTTTTGATCAAGCTGATCACCTGAATCACCGCGAAATTCAGTCAAGCTCCTTTGGAGAATATGTATACATTGTGAGCTTCCCTTACTTTTTCCGGTAGGATTGCCGTTGACAACCAATTTCCTAACTATACGCATTCCATCCTTACCAAGGAAGGAAAAAAAATCGGACTCAAGAGTTCGACCATCAATCTCAATACGTATGTAGATAAGAAGATAGAACTTGTCGGAAGAGTTAAAAAATATTTTAAGGTGACTCCGGTCATAGAAGTGGATGCCATCAAAATCCCTAGTCAGTGAGTCATCATCAATGCTAACAAATATCTCTTTGTCAAAGAGCTTGTGTATCTGGATTTTTCCACGCAGCCTCAACTGAGCGCTATCAAGTCATGAAATGATATCCAAGTGCGGTTCAATGATAATCCTGTGGTGAGCATAGAACGTTTCGTCTGCAGCAAGATCTTGAAAATCCGCGATTGTACCTATCTGATCACCAATTATATCCAGACCAACAAGGATAATTTCGAATCGTATCGAGGGTATACTTTCTATAAGCACGGAACGTGATTCCGGACTACGTTTGATGACAACCTTTTCGGGTTCTTATTCAAAGATATCTCTGATGATATGGTTTTGGATTTTTCTAATATGTTCAGGATCGTCAACAAAGATTTCGTCGTAGAGAATAAGCTGAACCTTATAAAAGCTAATTGTAAAAATGATTTTTCCCAGTTTTCTACCATAGATTCCGAATGAACGCTCACTTATACTGATCCCTATACCATCACGCTCGGACTCAAATGATCCGACAAAAAAAAGAATCCCGCTACGTGCAGGATCACTTTTGATGTATGGAATGATTGGAATGTCACTGATGTACAATATAACTAAATAACGAACATCTAACAACTAATAATTATTGAAATTTCTTTTTCATTGTTAGTTGATCACTGTTAATTGTTAGTTTATTTTACGTCTAGTATTTTTACTTCTTTCCTTTCGTTATTGAGCCTCATCTTCACGATATCTCAAGCTTTTCTTCATTTTATGGCAAGTCCCATAGGGGATTCGAGCGATATTTTCATAGAACCCTTTTCTGCTCTGAAGTTCTTGTCGAAATCCATCGTAGTCTCTCATGTACCGACGATAGTCACCGTATAGGTATCACCATCATCCATTTTTACGGTCACTGTGGAACCATAATCGACAAGCTTATCTGATTTGGTTTTTTTCTCTTCTTTGATGATTTCTACGTCATCGATCAGACTCTCTATTTCGCCGATCCTTGAATTGATGAAATCCTTATCTTCCAGTGCAGACTTATATTCAAAGTTTTCTGAAAGATCTCCCATAGCTTTTGCTTCTCAGAGCCTTTCCAAGACGCTAGGCAATTTGACTTTTTTTAGCTCGTTGAGCTCTTGGACTAACTGCTCATATCACTCTTTGGTAAGGTAATTCTTTTTCATCTTTTTCTAGTATAAAGTAAAATGTTGAATATAG
>CAZWTC010000012.1:0-3465 GCA_964637175.1 uncultured Candidatus Peribacteria bacterium | reverse complement strand
GGTAAGGTAATTCTTTTTCATCTTTTTCTAGTATAAAGTAAAATGTTGAATATAGATGGATTAGACGGGATAGACGGATTAGATAGATATATTCTAACTAAAGTCTAAGGACTAAGGTCTAAGTTTATGAGTCTTCTTGTTTGTTGGATAAGAATTCTTTGCAATGCTTGAATGCATGATTGACGATATCTTCTACATATTTAAATGACACTTTGTTGTTGTACAAAAACGTTTGTCCGTCGAAATCGAAGTTGAATGTTCATTCGTATTTTTTTTGCTTATTCTCGATTATCTTATAGTCTATCCTGATTTCTGCAGTATCGCTTTTGGCATAGATCTTTTTGAAGTAGGAATCCATTTTCCCTTCAAGATTCTTTTGGACAATATCTTTTACTAATTCTTGCTTATCTGCTGGTACATCTACGAATTGATATGAAATCACCGGTGTTTTTGCCATGCTTTTAAACGATAAAACGATAAAACGATAAAACGATAAAACGACTAAACGATAAAACGATAAAACGACTAAACGATAAAACGACTAAACGATAAAACGATTAAACGATAAAACGACTAAACGATAAAACGATAAAATGATAAAATGATAAAATGATTTATGGTCTGATATACAGTTTTCAGGTTTATTGCTCCCTGCTCCTTTTCCCTTGTTCCTTTCTCCTTGTTCCTTTATGGTATATTTAATCAGTTGAAAAATTCAATCGTATTTTCTTCTATCCTAGCTTTTTGATGAAATCTTTTTTGATATCATTGTTTTTTTGCCCTTCTTTGATCATCGCATAGCTTTTCCTTATCAGCTCTCTGATGTCCTGATAGTAAATCAGCGCCAATACTTCGTTCAAGGTGCATCGTTTGTGGATGCCGATATATCCTTCAGCACGTTCTATTTTGACGACGTCAGGATTGCCAAAATATTGGACCAAAAAATAGGTCACATCTTTGTCCATCTGTCCCTTATGATTTTCAGTGTTTCTCAGCTGCGTCGTACCGATCTGCTGTTTGATCCTCATCTGGTTGATAGGGATTCCTGTTTCTTCGCTCACTTCTCTGAGCGCCGCTTTCTGGATATCTTCGTTGCCTTGGATCTTGCCTTTCGGAGCTACTCGTTCTATCTTGCCGCTGAGCGCATGTCTTTTGATGAGAAGGTATCTCGGTTCTCCATCTGAAGCAATAACATAAACAATTCATCAAGCGCTTTGAATAATCGCCATTCTTATACTATCCATAAAAAAATTAAAAAATGATCGTAGGTGAGATTTTTAGAGGTGAAATTATGGGTTTATCCGATTGATGATCTTTCCTATGACTCTCGCCACGGGATTTTTATCATTAGGACTATTCTTTATCGTTTGCTCTATCGCTGTGTATGATTGCTCTATCCCTATCTTGGCTTCCGGACGGTCAAGCTGATTGATCGCTGTCTTGATTTCAGGAGGAAGCGTCGAAGCATTTTTTTTCATCGCTTCTTTTTTGCTTTCCGGTCATTGCGCTGATTGGATCTGCTTGAGAAGTTCTTCCGCTTTCTGACGATCTTCCTGCGTTTCCTTTTTGCCGAATTCTTTTCCCTTGAGGATGTTTTCGTATTCTTTCTTTTTCCCTTCAGCTCATCAATCGCTGACTTCTACGTTTTTCTGCTCTATATTTGCCATGGATGTCTATTTATGCAGCTAAAGATTGGAGTATTTTTTGCAAAATCGCTAGGTTTTTCTTGTAGTTCACTCTGGTCGGTCCTATGATACATAGCATGCAATCATAGTCTTCGACTGTTATTTTCGCATATAAGCATGAAATGAGTATCTTCTTATCTTCAATGAAGGTATAATATATCTGATTTTTTTTCAGGATCTTGCTATCGATGAATTTTACGATCCTCTTTTCTTCGATGAATGAGATGATGCTTCTCGTCGTCTGGTATTCGTCCAGCATATCGTCTCTCAAGAGATTGTTGATTCAGAGATAATAATATTCATCATTCCTTAGGAATCCTACGACGACGCCGTCAGCCAAAGCTCCGATGCTTTCCACCAATTCCTTCAATCCGCTTCTGACTTTGATGACTTCGCCTTGTTTCTCCTCTTCTTGGACGACCAGATAATTTTCGATATAGGTCGTCAATCCTTGGACGGTAGGGACTCTTCCTGAACTATTGTAGGGTTGATACACCATACCTGCTTTTTCGAGAATATTGAGATATTTTCTCAGGGTAGAAGGAGCATATTCTGCGTCTTCCAGCGAATGCAAAAATTTAGAACCGACAGGCTCTCCTTTGTTGATATAATTGTCGATGACTACATCGAGCAGAGCTAAGAGTTTTTGATCGAAATCTGTCATTCCTGAAATTTCAGTATCTATCGTGTAAAATTGTCTATTTTTGTTGCTTTGACTATATGATTTTGCTTTTGATTCTCAAGTCAATCTTCTGTGCTTTTTCAAAGTCCTTCGTAACGATCATTGTTGCTGTCTCCCTTTACAAAAGGGAGAAACCTCCCGATGAATTCGGGATAAACTCCGAGGAGAAGGGATTTAAGTCGTCGACACCAAATCCTCCGGTGCCTGGAGTTTATCCCGCAAAGCGGGACACCACCCCTCCTTTACAAAGGAGGACAAAATAAAAAAAACCTCGAGACACAAACGTCATCGAGGTGATAAGGTAATATAAGGTTTGTTTTATGATAACAGTTCTTATTAATTCTCATATAAGTATCCGAGTAATGTACCAATACCAAGAAGAAGAATAACAATTATCAGAGGTAACCATTGTCCATTAACTATTACAATACTAACGAACCATCCTATACTAATGCCGGTACAAAATCCGCTAAAAAGGTAAAGGTTATGAATATTAAATGGGTTATCTTCATTATCATCACTAAATATTTGGTTAAATAAATAGGCAAGGATAATGGTAATGATACCAGTACCGATACAGATAAAACCAAGAGTCTGATTATAATAAATATCAGTAATAACACCACCTTTATGTAAAAATTCCTTCAAAGCACTGAAAATATCGGTACTCTTACAGGCAATAGTAATGGCACCGGTACCAGTCAAAGCTAGAACAATGATAATGGTATAGAGAATGAAATGACGAACTTCGAAACATTGAGTTTTGTTTATGGTTTTATATAAGGATTTCGTATAAATAAATCCTCCAAGAAGGGCTATTATCCAAAATAAAATCGTTTTCCACGCAAACTGCCATGCATTATACATCGGAGGTGATACCTCTTCAACAATAGTGTTTCCTTTTTTTACAAGAAATGTTTTTGTTACTATTTCTTGTTTATATGTCCCCCATGGGGAATAATTGTATAAGCTTTTGCTATCAACCTCAACACGAGAATTGAGCCATGCTTCAATGATTTTTTTTTCCTCGTATTTCTGTTTTATTTCATGAGAACAGCTAAACTTTCCTATTTTAATCGTGTCTGGTACAAGGATTGT
>CAZWTC010000011.1:14498-16946 GCA_964637175.1 uncultured Candidatus Peribacteria bacterium | reverse complement strand
AGCATCCTGTTGATGGACATCCTGGTAGGGGAGGCATTGCAGAATTCGTCAGCGGTCAAGACGAGGAACCCTTTGATCCCTTGCATGATATAGCTCAGATTGAAATCATTTTCCCATATCTTCTGATGGATTTTGTGTTCGCCGACTTTTGCCAATCCTTTGGTGGAGATGTAATACAGAATATCATGATCTCCTTTTTCCATGTCCGGATTTTTTTGGTATTCCAATTCGTGGATCTGATTCGTATTCTGATGATCGAGGCAGATGAGATATTCTTTCAGTGCATCTATATTTTGAAGAATATTCTTGATCTTGTAATAATGCAGATATTTCAAAAAATCCTTCACCTCTTGTTTGAGGTATCCTGCGATATCCAAGGTATCGATTTCATCGACTATATTCTTGCTGATAATGTCTTTTTTGGTTTCCGCCATCCGAAAATCACCGGTAAAATGAATAAAAAAACGACTATTTAATGACGTGTAATTTGATCGAATACTTTTCTTTGAGGTAATTCAATAAGTGGATATCGTGGGTGATCAAAAAGATTGTCGTCCCTGCTTTGTTGGCTTGCATGAGAATATCAGCTACGACCTGCGTATTTTCTCGGTCGAGATTTCCTGTCGGCTCATCAGCGATGATGAATTCCGGATCGTGGATAAGCGCTCTTGCGAGTGCTACCCTTTGCTTTTCTCCTGAGCTCAATAATTTTGCCGGCTTATCCAAGAGATGCTTGACGTTGACTTTCTGCAAGACTTGCTTGAGCTTGGACTCGATGACGGTTTCGCCGAGCTCGTACAGATGGAGCGGGAAAACGATATTTTCTCTGACCGTGAGATCTTCTAATAATTGATAATCTTGGAAAATGATTCCTAATCTCTTCCTCAGAACTTGGATATCGTCTTGGGTAAATGTAGAAATATCCTGTTGTTCATAAAAAATCGTCTTTTCGGGAGGAGTGAGCTTCCCGGTGATGAATTTCACCAAGGTCGTTTTTCCTGTCCCTGAATGTCCGGTAAGCACGAAGAAATCATTCGCGTTTACGGAAAAGCTTAATTTATCGAAAAGCGCTGTCGGATTGTCTCGATATCCTCGGCTTAAATCTTTGATCTCTATAAGCGGCGCGTTTTTTTCCATGGATGAACTAAATGATAAAATCTCCTTTCAGCCGCGACAAAAATTGACAAATGCTTCGCGACAAAAATTGATATGTACTAAGGTCTAAGTTCTAAGTACTAAGTTCTTTTGGTTGTATAGTTAAGTATAGCCTCAAAAAGTTGTTTTTGCAAAATAAATGCATCGCACCCGGGTGATTGAATTGACAAAATGGACTAAAATGACCAAAATTGCCAAAAATCGAACGATAGAACGATGGAAAATACCAGAAAGCGTTGAATTTTTGTCAGAATTATCTATCCATACGTAGTTATTGGTCATTAGTCATGGGTAATTATTTTTTTTAATCTGTTAGTCTGGAAGTATGATAGAATTGAAACATGCCTTATGAGAATTGGAGAAAGTCGTCGATATGGTTCAGTTGGAAAATTTTTTTCAGATATATCTAGGAAAGAAAGGGCTTCTTAATGAAGAATTCAAAGTGATGATCGATCTGGCTCCGGAAGAGAAGAAAGAGAGAGGCGCTAAGCTGTCTGAGATCAAGACCAAACTCACTGAGGCGTATGAAGCTAAACAGCAGCATTTCAAAATGGGACAGATAAATCAGCAGCTTGAAAAAGATCTCGTAGATATCAGTTTGGATACGCCTAGCGAGCATGGCACCTATTCGCTTCTTGCGGAAATCAGGAGAGATGCTGAAGAAATCTGCAAGTCCATGGGCTTCGTCGTGGAATATGGGACAGAAGTGGTGACGAAATTCGAAAACTTCGAATCGGTGAATATCCCGCTTACGCATCCGGCAACCGAGATGCATGACACCATCTATCTCAACGAAAAAGATCCTAGCGGAGAGAATCTGATTTTGAGAACGCACACGTCATCAATGCAAAATTATCTGATCCAAAAATACGGACTTCCGCTCAAGGCGGTCGTTCCCGGAAGGACGTACAGATTCGAAAATATGGATGCTTCGCATGATGTGATGTTCTATCAGATGGAAGGAATCGTCATCGACAAAAACATCAGCATCGCGCATTTCAAGGAAATGATCACTAAACTGCTTTCGGCATTATTGCATAAAAACGTAGAGACTAGGATGAGACCTGGATATTTTCCCTTCGTCGAACCATGATTTGAGATCGATGTAAGATATGAAGTCTACAACAAAGAAACCGGAAAAAAAGAGCTTTCCAACTGGATGGAGCTTCTCGGAGCCGGCATGATCCATCCCAATGTGCTCACCGCCGCAGGCGTAGATGCTACTGAACGATCAGGATTCGCCTTTGGAATCGGTATCAGCAGATTGGCTGCAGTACGTTACGGTATCAAGGA
>CAZWTC010000011.1:12535-14398 GCA_964637175.1 uncultured Candidatus Peribacteria bacterium | reverse complement strand
TCGCCTTTGGAATCGGTATCAGCAGATTGGCTGCAGTACGTTACGGTATCAAGGACATCAGATATTTCACCAATGGTGATTTGAGATTTGCGAAAAGTTTCGCGTAATATAAATTCAGAATGCAGAAAAAATTAAATCTGTACTATCATAAAAAAAGTCTAGGATATAGATCATATCTAGACTTTATTACTGTTATACGATGTTAATCGTAACCAAACATTTTTCTTTCTTCAGGAGTAAGCTTAGGTAAGGCTTTTTTTATAATTCTTTCTTTTATTTCTTCTTCAGAAAGAACTTTTTTGCCTGTTTCAGCCACAAATTCTTCAACGGAATCAAATATTGTTATTGTTTGTGGGGTTACTTTTGCATCCTGATTGTAGGCCCCGTTTCCTTTTGAAACACGTTCTGCAACTTGTTCATTAAAGAATAGTCCAATATGATTGGGGACTAAATCTTCACTGTAATCTACGGAAAATACATCTATTTTTTTCATATTATTTTGTTTTAAATTACTACTTTTATTTTACAAACTTATATATTTTTACTATAAGAAGTCAATCATTTTTAGCTTTTAGAAATAGTCACGAATTCTTTTACTCCGCTTCCACATTTCCTGCGTTTGGATTCGGATCGTAGGGGTCTGGACAGTCGCCGTCGAGATTTGCTTGTGCGTTGCAGAATGTTCCGTCTATCCTTTTGCACATCGGAGTCTCTGTTCCGACGCCTTGCACTTCACCGCCTGAAATCGCGCAATATATTTCCGCTTCGTTCTCGTAGCCGGTAATCTTCAGTCAACCTACAGGACATTTTCCGCGTAATAATGCTCGTTCCTCGCATTGACGATTGTCTTCAAAGAGACAGACACCGTATTCTCCTTTTTTGGCTTTTCTGATTTCGATTGTCCCGCCGTTTTTGATGCAATTCATTGAAGCTGGATTTGCTAGTCATGTCTCCTGTTTCGCTCAGCTTAACCGATCTGTTTTTTGGCTGATCGCTCGTAGACCGCAAGCGAGAATGATTATTATGCCTAGTATCCAAAGAAGTTTTTTCATGTGTTTTTTATAAGATGATAAAAATGCTATTTATATGTCAGCATCTGGTCTATCGTAATGAAAGAATATCCCATCGCTTGTGCTGCGTCGATGATCTTTGGCAATGCTTGTCTGTCTGCGGTGCATTCCGTTTTGCAGAATGGATGCATCAGGATGATCGATCATGGCTGCAATGCGTTGATTGTATATTCCGCTATTTTTTCTGCGTTGCCTGCTACATAGCTATCTGGCTCGATATTTCGCATGATAGTCTGTCTCTTGCTGTTATGGAGATATCGCGGCAGCGTGATGAATTTTTTCCCGTTGGGAGGACGGAACGTTATCTCTCCTGTATAGCCGCTTTCACGGATCAGCTGATCGGTCTTTTCTATTTCGTGTTTGGTGAATGATCGCGATTTGAGCAGAAAACGTTGGTGGGAATAGGAATGATTTCCTAGCTCTTGTCATGCTTTTGCTATCCTTTTGACTTCTTGCGGATAGGCTTCCATCGCTTTTCCGATGACGAAGAAGGTCGCTTTTATGTTTTTCTCTTTCAAGATCTGGAGCACTTCGTCTGAATATGCGGATGGCGCGTCATCGAAAGTAAGCGCTACGATTTTCTGATCGGTCGTGACATGATCCATCAATCAGCCGAAAAACTGGAAAGTCCTGGATTTGCTGAGCTGAAGTATCCCATATCCCAATAATCATATAGCTGCTAGTATGCTTGCGATGATCGCTCGTTTTTTGTACATGACTGAGGAGGAGGAAGATAAAAAGCGGAAAGCATGAAGCATGATGCATGAAGCGTGAAGTTTGGTTTCTGCGGTTA
>CAZWTC010000011.1:10576-12525 GCA_964637175.1 uncultured Candidatus Peribacteria bacterium | reverse complement strand
TCCGATATTTCTTTATTTAGTTGTTTTGCCTCATCTGCGGTTATTTGTTTTTTAGCTTTTTTCTGACTTCGTTGGCGATCATTTTCCTATCCCGCTGTGTATCCATGAATGTTCTGAATCCTTCTACGAGCGTGGCATGGCGCTTATTTTCGACAAGGACTCCGCAGTTCTTATCAACCAATTCAGCCGTAGCTCATTTGCTGTATCCGAAGACGGGAACGCCGAGCAATAATGCTTCTACGGTTCCGATTCCGTAACTTTCTTTGGTCAGGTTTATGAGTCATTTCGCTTGGCTGATGATTTTGATCTTTTCATCCACATCGGTGATCCATCCGATAAAAATGATTGACGGACCTGCTATGGATTTGAGATATTTTTCATCGGGACCGCTTCCCATCACGATAAGCGGCACATTCATATCATTACAAAGCTTGATGATCTTATCCGCTTCTCTGACGAAACTCACCAATCTGCCGACATAGAGATAATATTCCAAGGGTGTCTCCTGGACTGCCGGGATGAAAAACGTATTCGGGATATGCGGATACTTTATCTGGATGCTGTTCATGCCGTAGAGTTTTTTAGCTTCTTGAGCTGTATATTTGCTATTCGCGAAAATCTTGTCAAACTTGGTGTACTCAAGGTCCCGTTTTCTCATCTTGGGGACTATCCGATTGAAGAGCCTGCCTTTTATCCCTGTCAGTTTTTCTTTGTATTCGTCATGATGCGTCCGGATATATTGCATGGGTGAATGAAGATATAACATTGTCGGCACGCCTGATATCGGAGTAATGTTTTTCGCGATGGCGAAAGAAGAGATGATGATATAATCAGATTCATGCCGATCTGCTTTCGAACTTTGTAATCACTTCATTTCATTTGTGCTTACATGTTCTCAAGCTGTCGGCATAATTTCGACGTCATAAAAATCTTCACGAGAATTCAGATTTTTATTGCGTCTCAAATATCTTTTTATCTTGTAAGAAAGAACTTTCATCAGTATCGGATAGAAGAACATCAAATTACGATAATCAAATAACCATGACAAAAGCGGTATTTTGTGTCTGCTGCATCGGAGGAAAAGATCATTGATCCGTACCGGCAGAGCCGTGACTATATTGAGCGTATGATGCTGTGTCTTGAGTTTGCTGCTATCGGAAAAAAGCGTGAATACCGTCGCTTGGTCCATATTTTTCTGCTCATCAATCAGATCCTTGAGCACGGCGAGCGCTCATCCTGGTTGAATCCGGCAATGCACAAAAGCAATTTTCATAAAAACGGATAAATGACTAAACGTTGAAACGATCAAACGATGAATATCAGTACTATAGGTGGGTAAACGTTTTATCGTTTCTGCATTTTATCGTTTAGTCGTTGTTTTTGCAAGGAAAATATTTTTTTACGAGAACTGCTTGAAAAGTATCCAGAAAACCATATCAATCAATCGCTTTATATTTTTTTTATAGTTGAGCATGAATAGAGAAGAAAAAACATTCGTGAGAAGAAATATCATCAAGCTCATTATCGGACTCATATTGTTGGGATTTTCATTTTCCTATATCCACAATCATCCAGCAGAAAGAGCATCGATCTTTTCCGGTTTTCAAGTGCTTCGGCAGAGGGTAGTGGTCTATGTCCACAAAGTGACCAATACGGATTCTGAAGCTTTCCAAAAAAAATATGATTATGAAAAGACCTATGATGAACTCATCAATATGGCAGAAAGCAAAAAATGCACGGACCCGAATATCCTCAATGAAATCAATGAGACATATCTGAGCCTAAAAAAAGAATGAATCAAAACCTTGGAAGAAAACTTGCCTGGATATATCCGTAAAGCGAATGAATATAAGCATCTGATAGATAATTGCGTACAATAAGACCTTAGAGCTTAGCGCTTAGACCTTAGATTATAAAAAAACTCTGCAGTGATGTTGCAGAGTCTTTTT
>CAZWTC010000011.1:9637-10566 GCA_964637175.1 uncultured Candidatus Peribacteria bacterium | reverse complement strand
TAGTAGTCATAAACAAATCCCCCATCCGCATCGGCGGATTCCTCCCCCTTTATCAAGGGGGTCTTTAGCCTATCCTAGAAATGGGATTTTGATGTTTCGGAAATGAACGAGGTCTTTGAGGAGAATATACACTCAAAGCGCCATGAGCAATATAAAGAATATCAGATTGATATATCCTTCTATGTTGAAATATTTTTCCGGTTTGAGTTTCCCTATCCGCTGGATCAATACGCCGAGCAGTCTTCCTCCGTCCAATGCCGGGATAGGCAAGACGTTGAAGATGGCAAGCGCCAATGATATCATAGCTGCGAATGCGATGAAAAACGTCCGTCATCATTCGTCGTACAGCATTCATCCTACTTTGATCGCTCATGCAGGTCAGGTCATCTTGTTGAGCTCTTTGGTTATTCTTGTCTTCTGGAAAGAGATCAACGATGATCCCAAAGTGCCTAGAATATCGAATGTGCTTTTTGTCTCTGAGGAGATTTCTCACCGAGCGACTATCATTGCTGTCCCTAGAGGGAATTTGATATGCTGCTTTTGGAAAATACCCATATCTGAGATATCTACGCCGGAATATGCGATGCCGAGTTCGCAATTTTCGACTGCGCAGGTTCATGAAACTTTTTGCGTTTTTCATTTCCTTTGGATATCAAGCGATATCATTCATCATGATATATTCTTGAGCACAGTATCCACGTTCCATGCATTGACACGGACGGTATTGAGCGATAGAATCTTGTCTCCTGTCTTGATGCCCAATGCGCTAGCTACTCAGCTCAAATCCAATGCTTCAATGCTCACCGGCATATTCTCTATCTGTTTTTTGACCGCATCAGTGATATATCCTTTTTGGTACAAGAATGTCTTGGTAGGGAAGAGGTAACTCGTGTATTTGCCTTGGATGCTGTTTTCAGAAACCATTACGA
>CAZWTC010000011.1:5649-9627 GCA_964637175.1 uncultured Candidatus Peribacteria bacterium | reverse complement strand
AACAATATCCATGCCAGAATGACGTTGGACGTGACTCCTGCCAATAAGATGATGATCTTTTTCCATATTTTCGCTTTGATGAAACTATCTTTGGCATGAAATTCTTCTGTATTATCCGGATCTTCTCCTTTCAATCTGACGAAACCGCCTAAGGGCAAAAGATTGAGCGTGTATTCTGTACCTGATTTATCCGTTCGGAGCTTGCAGACTTTTGGCGGAATGCCTATTCAAAATTCCAATACCTTGACTCAGCTTCTTTTCGCGCTGATGAAATGACCTAATTCATGGATGAGTACAAGACCCATGAACATCAAAATTCCTATCACTATTACCATCTTTTTTACTTAAAAACTAAAATTAATGAAAAATGAATAATGAATAATGAAAAATGTACGATTTGCTGTGATACGAACTATCGTAATTCATAATAGTCCATAACATGGCAAGTTCCAACATTATTCATTATTAATCGTTAATTATTAATTGTCTTTTATTATTGATTAGTGTTTATGAAATTATATAACCAATGCAACTGTAAATTAGCAAAAAGCACGATGCATGAAGCATGAAGCACGTTGCAGAAAGAGGAAAAATTCTTTACTTCGTAATTAGGTATATGAAATTATATGATGCTCATACGCATTTGAATACAGAGCCTTTGCTTCAGGATCGGCAATGATATCTCCAGAAGTTCATTGATGCTGGAGGAGCGGGCTTAGTGAATTCTTGAGCGAGCGAATCTTACAATATCAAAGGCGTAGAGATCGCAAGACAAGCGGAAAGCATGAAGCGAAAAGCGTGAAGCGGAAACATTATCGTGAAAGCAACGATTTGATGGCATCCTTTGGAATGCAGCGAATGAACTATAACTGCTCAGGATATTCCTGCAAAGATGCAGCGGCTCAAAGATGTGTATTCGGCAAATAAGCAGTATGTAGTCGCTATCGGTGAAACCGGTATCGATGTCCATTACGCTCATGGACCGGAGACTTTGGATGTTCAGAAAAAACTTTTTGTCGAGCATTGCACTATGGCTCGTGAACTGAAACTACCATTAGTCGTCCATTCCAGGGACGCATTCGACGAGACGTTTGAGATCCTCAAAGGATATGCTGATCTGACCATCTATTTCCATTGTCGGGGCTATGGACCGACTGAATTCAGAATGTTGAATGCAGAATTCAAAAACTTGTTTATTGGCTTCTGTGGCAATGTTACGTATAAGAAAGCTGATAACCTTCGTGAGACATTGAAACTTGTCCCTTTGGATCAATTGCTTCTGGAGACTGATGCGCCGTATCTCGCTCCGCAGCTTATTCGCTGAGAGACCAATCATCCCGCCAATGTGAAATATATCTATGAATTTGTAGCGGAAACCTTGAATGTCAGTCTAGATGTTCTTGAAAATCAGATAGAAAAAAATTTTCATTCCGTATATAAAATATAGAATATAATGTATTGAACGTTATCTTTATACGCCGACTCTAAAGAAAATCTCTTTATCCACTAATTCCCTCTTTGTCCCTCGCTTAAGCGCTGAAATCTGTTTCATGATTTCCACTTTTTCCGGGATGTTCAAAATAGGGTCGTTGTATGGTATCCTTGTGGTGAAACTGAATGGTCTTGTCTGTTGGTTATTGATCGCTATTTTCATGACTGCTCTATGCGTATCAGCATTGACGAGATCGATCTGGCTGAATTCCGGCGCCATCTCTTTTTCCAGAAATTCTGCATCGGGTGCACCGACTTTATAGATGATCATATTTCCGACGTTACCGAAAATGGTTTTGGAAAGATCAAGATTTCCGCCCAATCATTCTTGCTTGAGCTGATCGATATATTGATGCGCTATCGTCAGACCCAACTTATATTTTCTCGCTTCAGACAAAATGCTTTCAATGGATTTGGATACGTAGTTCTGGAATTCATCGATATAGAGGAAATACGGTGTCCTTTCTTTGGGATCGAGCCTTGCTCTTTTGAGCGCGGAAAGCTTGATTTGCATCGTAACCATCCTTCCGACGAGTTTGCTATTCTCTTCTCCGGTCAACCCCTTTGCAAGATTGACGAGGATCACTTTCTTTTCATTCATCGCGTCGAAGAAATTGAATGCTGATTTCGGCTGTCCGATCACATTCCTGATGAATGTACCTGTCGTGAACGGTCAGAACTTCGCTTGCAAGAACGGGATGATCTCTGATTTTTCTCTGTCTCCCATCTTTTTGTAGGTCTTGTTCCATCGCGCAGCGATGATAGGATTTTTTACATTTCTTATTTTGGATTCTGCGAATGCGTCATCGGTGAAAAGTCTCATGATATCCACAAGCGTCCCTCATTCCGGTTGTTCCATCAGCAAGAAGCACGCGTTACGGAAGTAATCCTGTATTCTCGGTCAGAAAATCTCTTCTCCGTACATAGAGACGAACATCTCCACAAGATCATTGGTCACGACATCCCTTTCATCGTCGTTTTCGGTTCCGTCCAATGGATTGAAGGCGATCGGATAATCGGTATTGGAAAGATCAAAATAAATCAGATCATCTATCTTTTCTTTTGGATAATGCTTCATGACGAATTCGACGAGATCTCCATGCGGATCTATCGCACAGAATCCGTTGCCCATCTTGATGTCCTCAAGCATTGATGTAAGCATGACGGTCGATTTACCTGAACCTGTCTGTCCGAGGATATACACGTGTCTGAATCTATCGTCGGTATTTGTCGGAATCCTGATCTCTTTTTTGATGCCGGCATAGGTGTTGTATCAGAGCATAAGCCCTTCTGCAGGCAGATTGTCCGGTGCAGGCACGATTTTGTATCTTTGCCGGCTGATACGCGGATTCCTATTGAATTTTGCGTTTGGGATATGGATGATAGAGGAAAGCTCTTTGATGCTTATGACCATCTTCTTGTTCCGATGTTTGAGATTGGCTCGTCTGCCGTTATCGCTCCGGAAAATCCTGTTGATGAATTCTTTTGCGAATTCCTGTATCTTCCTAGATTTTTTGAACTTGAAAGCGTTGAGCCCTATATAATTGTATTGGCTGAATCCTCTCGCGAGATCTTCGATAATCCTTTCCGGTCTTTTTGGATCCGGTGAAGTGACCAATGCTCTGATCTTGACGGAAAAAATCTCATCTTCGGATTTCTTGTCGAGATCGCCAGATTGCTGTTGAGAGAGATCGCTCTTTTTCTCATTGTCTTTGGATGCGTCTTTGGAATCGCTGGTTCCGCTGGTAATTCCCTTTCGGATATCTTTGAGGAGCAAGCTGAAAAAACTCTTATTTTTCCCTTCTTTGATATTTTTGGCTTCTTTTCTCAGCTCTTTGAGCGCATGTTCGTCAAGCGGAGAAATAAGCACCTGAAGGCACATTTTCTCGTCCGTAAGCACTTTGGAATATGCAGAAAGCAGACTATCCATCGGATCAGCCTCAAACGAATCATAGGTTTTGATCGGATATGCATTGCTTTTGCTCAGGACGAATTCTCCTCCTGCCATAAATTTCCCTGCTTCAAGCAATTTCGGCTGTTCGATAGGATCCACTACGGCACCTATATAAAACGATGAAATGAGCTTCTCCATATTATCGACATGTTCTTCCGGCACGCCCATTATGAATTTTATCACTTCTTTTTCGATGAACATCTCCATGCTGATATAATTGTGTCCGAATTTCTTATGTTTCCGGGTATCTTCCATTATCGCATAAAAATTCTTATATATCTGATTCATGATCTCTATATTCTGCTTCATATTCTGGATATGATCTGTGGAATCTTCGCTTCCCTTGGTGGTCACGCTTTTTGGGATCTTGATCTGAAGGAATTTTATTTTCCTGGTTTGGCTCAACCTGTGCTGTTTCGTTATCGAAGAAAATATTGATCTCGTTATAAACGATCCAATCAGTCCTATCGCTGCTGCTATAATGATAATGATTAGTAGGTTAGTCATCCATTTTGTTTCGCTAAATTTCTTAC
>CAZWTC010000011.1:0-5549 GCA_964637175.1 uncultured Candidatus Peribacteria bacterium | reverse complement strand
ATTGATGAATATGATCCTTTCATGAAAAGAATTATCCATTTCCTTCAAACAAGAGCTTATCCACAAAAGAGCTACGTTTTTCGGTGATAGAAAAGCCTATGTAGCCATCATTTTCCTAGGTGACGATTATTCGTCCGCTACTTATGTCAAACACAAAAAAGCCTATGGAGAGAGCATCTGACTTCCTGTGATTGTTTTCGGACAGAATCATCAAGCAGAATATGATAGGAATCAAGCCGGAAAATTCGATGATGTCGGTATCTATATCAATCAGAATTATGATAGTATCTGAAAAATAATGGAGCTTGTGAGATATCTCAATCATGATGATGAATGTGTCGGCATTATCATCCAATTGCCTCTGCCGCAGCAATTCGAACCATACAAAGAACAGTTATTGGCTGCCATCACTCCGCAAAAAGATCTTGACGGACTCGGCGGTGTCATCGTCTGATTGTCAGAGATGGGACTGATAGATTTCATCCCTGCTACGCCGAAAGCAGTATTATATCTTCTTGAACAGTACAAGCTCGATGATTTCGGCGGCAAGACGGTCGCTATTCTGTGACAGAGCAATATTGTCGGCAAACCGCTTGTCCTTGAATGCATCAAAAGGGGAGCAACCGTCTATACGTGCAATTCCCAGACTCCTGTCGAAGAGATCAAAACGATCATCAAAAATTCAGCATATATCATTTCTTCTACGGGAAAAGTGCATCTGATCGATCAGAGTTTCCTTCGTGATGATAAGACGCAGATTGTCGTGGATGTCGGTTATGGACATATCGACGGCAAACCTGTCGGTGATGTGAATATCGATGCCATCAAAGATAAAGTAGCTGCATATACGCCGGTGCCTGGGTGAGTTTGACCGCTTACCGTTGCGTGTCTCTTTGACAATGTATTTGTCCTGCAGTCGTACGCAGATGTATTGAAACCATATAAACTTTAAAATGAATTCAGAATTTAGAATTTAGAATTCAGAAAATAAAAAATTACCATTTGCTATAGAAATTCAATAAATTCTGCATTCTGCATTTTACATTCTGCATTTGATTTCATGGTGTATGATGTCGTTATCATCGGTGGAGGAGCTTCGGGACTATTTTGTTCCTTGTTTTTGCCGAAAGAGATGAAAAAATGTATTATAGAAAAAACAAATAAGCTTTGAACAAAAGTCTTGCTTTCTTGAGGAGAAAGGTGTAATCTGACCAATATCCATCTGGATCCCGAACTCCATTATGTCGGACAATCCTTGAAATCCTTGCCTTCATTGTTCCATGCTTTCTGACCGGAAGATATGATCCAATATCTGGCTGATCATGGCATTGAGACCAAAACGGAAGAGAACTGAAGAGTGCTGCTTGCGAGTGGAAAAGCTAAACAGCTCGTGGATTTTCTCGTCAGTGTATCTAGAACCAATGAGACTGAACATCTGCTCAATCATGAGGTTTCCGCTATAAGAATGCTGGATGATCATCATTTCGGCATAAGCACGTCTGCGGGCGAATATGTCGCTAAAAAAGTGATTATCGCTACGTGATGAATGACCTATCCGCAGATAGGCGCCAGCCCCTTCGCATACGAAATCGCTGAACAGCTCTGATTACCGATTTCGTCACCGCACGGCGCCTTGTGCGGCATAGAGACACAAGAAGATTTTTCTGCATTAGCATGAAATACCGTGCAGGCCATGATTGTTTTGTATCGCAATAATAAAATAGTGTATACCAATAAGTGATCTTTGCTGTTTACTCATCGAGGACTCAGTGGACCTGTGATTTTCGATGCAACTTTATATATCGATCAAGATATTTCTACCTATTCATTGCAATGCGATTTTGACTTCATGAGCACGAGTAAAAAAGTTTTGCAGTTTTTCAAGCTCGGTTTATGAAATACCGTCCGTGATATCCGTATCAAAAACGTGAGGCCGATAACCGAGGCGAAGGTGTCCGTCTGATGAATTTTATTGGATGATCTCGATCAGCATTTCCAATCAAAAAAAATTCCCTGATTATATTTCATCGGAGAATCTTTGGACGTCACGTGAAAGACATGAGGATATAATCTGCAACGGGCATGGACGAGCGCGTACTGCTGTGCTAAAAAAATAAAAAGAGGGAGCAAGGAGCAGGGAGCAAGTTCTTGAAACCTGTAACTTGTAACCTGTAATTTATTTCTTCAAAAAGAATCTGCGTAAGATTAAAAATGTTATGAATGCTATCACTATCGATAGGAGAATGAAGAGCGGATAAGCTATTTTCCAGTTTTCCGGACCGGTCATCATGGTCCATTCAGACATCCCTCCAATACCGGCGATTACCGTCAATGGCATGAAAATCGAGTTGATGAATGTCAGTCTGGTGACACTTTTGTTGCTTCTGATGCCTAGGAATGTGTTGTATGCCGACATAAGCGAATCGTTTTTTTCTGTCAGTACGTTTATCGTTCTGATGATTTTTGCGAGTTTCGTCTTGAGATCATTAAAATATGTCGTCAGATGCTTTTCGTGAAGCGCGTTTACATGCTCTATCAGATCGTCGATGATTTCTTGCTGCGAAAGGAAGTTGTGTTTGATGAATATCTTGTTCAAGTCTTCATTGATCAGTTCATCAATCACGTCTTCACCTTTGTTCGCTATATTAGTCTGGATATCAAGCAGCTTCTGTGAAGAAAACGCGAGCGATTTTATCGTCTTATCATAAAATCCGTCAATGATCCTATAGAGGATATAATAGGGAGATGATTTATACGCGACTGTTTTTTCACTTGATTCTTTGGCTATATCTTCAAATATCTTATTGAAACTCTTGGATTCTGTCCCTATGGTGGTGATGATGTGATTCTCTCCTATGATGACATCCAATTCGTTGAAGAGATACCTTGATCATTCAGGCACGTATTTGGTGAACGTAAGCGCCAAGAAAAAATGGCTGCTGCTGGTGTCTATTTTTGATTGTGCATTGACTCCCAAAATATCGTCCACGATCATCTCGTGAAAATTATACTCTTGAGCGAGCTTATTTATTGTCTCTTTGTCCGGCGTCTGGATGAATATCCATTGTGTTTTGCCGACTTGCAGTGTTTTTTGCATAATGAACGATGAAACGAATAAACGACTAAACGTTGAAACGATGGTATGAACTTTATGGGTAATTATACTCAGAATTTTTTTCTGTCAAATTTTAAACTATAGAACTTAGAATTTAGTGCTTAGAACTTAGCGCTTAGACCTTAGATACACAATAATATTTAGAATTTAGCTCTTAGAGCTTAAATTCAGCTAAACTATATGATGCTAAGGTCTAAGTTCTTCCGTCTAAGGTCTTTTTGATAACTGTTAGTTCTCAATAGAACATATTTTTTTTATTTTGTAAATAAGAAATCGGATATTTATCTTTTTTACTTATAAAAATACTTTTTCCTGAACCCATTCTTTGATTTGTCTCGCTTTCCGGGGTATACTTATATCACACAAACAACCTCAAACTAATGTTAAATGCTAAATGTTAAATGTTGAATGATGGTATTTGTTCTCGTATGAACTATGGTAAATTACAATAGTTAATAAAAAACAGTTCATTCATTAAGCATTAAACATTCAAAATTAAAAATCATTTATCTTCTTATTGCATTATTATCATGGAAAACCTCTCTGCAAGACTATCAAGTGAATCAACTCGTAATGTAAACACACTTATCCAAAAGATTGAAGGTGTTTGTAAAGACATCGAAAAAAGTTTATTTATGTCGTTGGAGCTTAGTGGAGATTCTGTAGCACAATACAGCGTCACTACTGCCAATAAGGTAGAGTCTGAATTCGTAGATAGAGTCGTCCTCAATATCGATAAGATCAAAAATCATCTCAGGGACCTCAAAAAAGCATTAAGCAAAAAAACAATCAATGATACTGGTGCAATCACCAAAATCATGTGATCACTCCAAGAGACTTCCACTACCTTACAGTCATTCCTGCTTGCAAACGGATTCTTCAATACCACATTCCAGATGCCTGTCATGGAAATCCAAGCAGCTATCGATCAGATATTTGAACAAGTGAGTGTAGTAGAACAGCATGCTTAATTACTATGTCGGTGTCAGGACATAAGTATCAAGACATAAGACAAAAAAACAATCTTGATACTTGCTACTTGATACTCAAGTCTAAAAGTATAAGCGGTCTTTACAAATATATGTGTACAAAAAAGCGACCCCGATTTATCGGGGCGTTTTTTTAAATTTCTGATTTCTAAAGTCTAAGGTTTAGGGTCTAAGAACTAAAGTCTAAATTTGGTATATCCTCGGGATTTTTTTTATATTTTCTTTTTGGGGCTTTTCGTGCCCCAAACCCCACGACCAATATTTTTCCCTGGATGCAAAAATATTGGATAAAAAGATCATGCCAGATGCAAACCATCAGGACGGTCGTTTCAAAATGAAAGACTTACCATCTCACCTCCATCCCACGGCGAAATACCGTGGGTCCCATTTCGGTTCGTTCGAATTGATCGCTTCGAATATGGGGAGCGTCTGGCGTGCATCTGGCGTGCATCTGGCGTTGTTATTTTAGTTAATGTAATTTTTTTAAAACAAATTATTAAGGTCTAAGAGCTAAGTTCTAAGGTCTTTTTGTTATTTCTGGCTCCAAACGACTTTCTGCTCGCCGTTGATTTCTTTGAATTCTTTGGCTTTGACTTTGATCTTGTCGCCGATGTTGTAATATTTTTTCCATTCGACTCCTGCAGGAGCGACGATGAAGTTTTTGTGAAGGAGTCATTCTACGCCTTTGACGGTGACGAACATTCCATAGTTGTAGCTGAGTTTGATATAGCCATCATATTCTTGTCCGAGTTTGATATCTTTGATGGTGAATCCTGCTTCGTTATTTTCTTTTTGTTGTGGTGCATACATCGATTTGACAGCACTTGTTGTAGGTGTTTTTGATTGTTCAGTCACTCCGCTTCCTGGCTGTGCTGGTGGTGTCTGAAGGGGAGCTAGGTCTTTTTCTATTTTTGCTGTGTTCGGACAAAATTTGAGATAATTCTGTGCTGAAACGCCCGCTTGGCTATAAATATCGTTGAGTTGTTGATATGCGTTGTCTCTCGATCCGATTCGTATCATGAGCGGTCAGTTATTCTCTATATTTATCGTTTGATGTTGATAGATATCTACATGTATGGGAATATCTTTTCCTCCTACGTTTACTCTTCCTCCTGCTTCATATTTGATATTCGCTTGATCTTCCAGGCCTTTTGGCTTGGTATACCAAATCGCTTTGTGTGCATAATATTCTGTATCGAAGATGATAGCATCAGGTTCTACGCCGTCGATTGCAAATTCTGTAAAGTATGCGCTATGTTGTTCTACAAAGATATCATGCAGATTTTCTACCTCTTCTTCGCTGATTCCCAATGCTTCGAGTTTCGCTTTCTCCATGATTTTTTCTTGGATGGAAAATGTCTTGTTGGATCGAGCAGCCATGAGTTTTTCTAGCTGACCTCTTTCCATTGCATATCTTTGTCTTGATTGTTTTCTAATCTTATCAA
>CAZWTC010000010.1:0-16986 GCA_964637175.1 uncultured Candidatus Peribacteria bacterium | reverse complement strand
AAAATGGCAAAACATGGAAAGAAGTATCGTGAATCTGCAAAATTAGTGGATTCTACAAAAGTGTATTCACTCAGTGAAGCAGTAGCTTTGCTCAAGAAATCCGGATACACGAAATTTGATGGGTCAGTTGAAATCGCCATCAAGACAAATGCTGATGCGAAGTACAATGATCAGATGATGAGAGGGACAACCATCCTTCCTCACGGAACAGGAAAAAGCAAGAGAATCGCAGTATTCACGTCAGATGAAGCTGAAGCAAAAAAAGCTTGAGCAGATATCGCAGGTACAGAGAGCTTGCTCAACGACATCAAAGCAGGAAAATTCAATTTCGACGTATTGCTCACTACTCCTGAGCACATCAGAGACTTAGCTCCGGTAGCTAAACAGCTCGGACCTAAAGGGCTTATGCCATCTCCGAAAGCAGGAACAGTTGTAGCGAATATACCGCAAGCTGTCGAGGAATTCAAAAAAGGTAAGATGGAATTCAAGCTTGATAAGACAGGAAATATCAATGTAGCCGTAGGAAAGTTATCATTCACAGAAACGCAGATCGAGGAAAACATCAAAGCATTCCTCAAAGCGTTGGAAGACAACAAACCTACAGGAGTAAAAGGGAAACTCATCAAGAAAATATTCATCGCTCCTACCATGGGCCCTGGAATACAAATAGAAGCTTAGACTTTTTAGACCTTAGAACTTAGCTCTTAGACCTTAGAAATAATTTTTATTGAAGAACAGATGAGTATGATAGCTTGTCTGTTTTTTCTTTTTTTTGAATATATAACTTATATTGACATTAAAAGTAAAATAAATATATAGAATATATATAAAAATAAAAAAATGGAAATAAATATAAAAAAAACTCCAAAAACTTTTCTGTTCAATAGAAAAGACGATGAGGCATTTGGTCGCTGGTTTGATGAAACATACAAAGTATGGGAAACAGACTGGACTACAATCCCCGTCCAATTAGCAAAATGTATATTACCCGCTGAAGGCGATAAATTACCCAAAAAAGGCAAAATAGACATAAAATTATTCCATAAATATCCTAATGCCGTAGGATCTGGAAAAACTTCTCAATATTTCGCACAGTGGAAAATATCTTCGTCTTGGCGAAATCTTTTTAAGAGAAATCTCACATTTAAAGCTGATTTTGATCATAAATTGTTTATATATGATAGACAATACGATCAGCTTAAACTCATATTTATGTTCGAAGAATAACAAATATATAGGGATTGACTATGTGTTATAGTCTCCCTTTTTTTATACTGACGAAATATACTAAAAAAGCAGACAAGCAATTACGCGAGTCTGTTTTTTTATTTGTTACAATTATCTATAATTTATCATCTATCATTTATAATTTTTTATTCAAGGCGCGGGAGAAGAAATAGGAGAAGCCGAATCCTACTCCTGCAACGATAGCGATTTCTGCCAAGAAAATGCCTATGATCAATGCGATATTGTTGAATACGCTCCGAAGCGTTACATCAAAGAGGCTATAGATATAGTAGTTGATCGTGATTCAGCTGATAAGCAATAAAGCTAAACAGATAAGGAATGAGAATCAGAGCACATTCACGGTAAGGGCTACAAATCCTTGGATGATCTGATTATACGTGGCTCATAAGATCTTTTTGACTTCAAGCTCTCTATGGAAGGTATGAAATATGTTTTTGAGCAGAAATCATAAGAAGGAGATGATGATGGCGAATAAGATAGCGATGATGACATAAGAAAGTCCCACGACAAAATTGCTTAAATTGATGATGGTGAGGACCCTATTTTCTTGCTGTTTAAGTGTTGATCATGAATCGATGTCTTTGGTATTGAGGATGATATCTTTGTTCTTGAGAATGATGGTCTTGAGCGCTTCATATTTGCTATCATTGTCAAACATTACATACAATGTAGCTGGCAATGGATTATCTATGCCGAATTTTTGGAAGTTGCTGACGACATCAGGGATCTTTTTTTGCAAGAATGCTAATGCATCATCTTTTGATGAAAACATCACTTTGAGTCCTTTGGCTTCCAATTCGTCTTTTAGCGTAATGACTCTTTTGTTGATATCACCGCTTTGATCAACGGTCTCCTTGATGTAGAAGTACATACCAAGCCTATCTTTGAGCTGACCGGTGAATTGGTTGGCATAGAGCGATACTCAGAGGAATATGTTTAGGAGGAAAAGCAAAAATCCGATGAAGATACTAACTCCGAGGATATTCGTCCAAGAGGTTCTTAGGAGAGAATGTAAATCATGTTTGAAGATTTTTGAGAGTGAGCTTTTTAGCATTGTCTAGTATTAAGATGATAAATGATAAATTTGTAATTTGTAATTTGTAATTCGTAATTAATTTTTAAACATGTGTTGGGTAGTGATGAATTTTTCGAAAAGGGAGATTTTCTGATCATAGAAATCCATACCTTTGTCGATAGTCTGTAATTTTTCACGATGTTTATAAAAGTATTTGATCATATCTTTCGCTTTCTTGTATTTGTGTTCCAAAATATAGAGTTCTATAAGGTTATAGATGACTTCTGTATCAGTATTGTTTATAGAAAAAGCGTCTCTGATGAAATTAAGGCCCTTTTCTCTGTTACCATATCGGTATTCACAGAGTCCGTAACATCTCAGGATTTCATGATTTTCTGCCTTAGTGATTTCAAGCGCTTGTTGAAGATACTTTTTGGCTTCCATCCGATGGTTTTTTTCCATCTCAAGCACTCCTTTGATATAGAGTCCCAAAGGATCAGTATTGTTTTTCCTTGCGTTCAAAAAGTCTATGGCTTTGGTAGCTTTGCCGATTTCGCCTTTTCTATACTGGATATCAGTCACCTGCAAAAGCGCATCTTCGTTATTAGGATCCCTAAATAGAATCGTATTGACCTTTTTGATAGCGTCATCGAACTTTCACAATTCTTTGAGCTCTTCTATTTCATTGATAAGGGAATCAGGGATATAGGTAGGCATACTATCGATTCACAAAATATAAATGCTAATACTCAAGTGTATTCCAAAAAGCGCCTATTTTCAAATTTTATCTGCTTAATCGAGGCATTCAGATTTACATTTACAGAAATAATGACATAACTAGCTGTTTCAGGCAGAAATAAGAAAATTACTGGGTATTTCAGCCCAAAAGCACATTGACCGTGAGTTTTTTTCCATCTCTGAGGATATCAAGGGGAATCGTATCACCAGGGATATAGGTATAGAGCTGATAGAGGAATGGTGATTGATTGCTGATCTCTTTGCCGTTGATGCTGAAAATGCTATCTCATGCTTTGAGTCATGCTTCTCGTGCAGGCAAATCCGTAAGCACATCTTTGAGATAAATACCGTTATCTAGAGCTATATTTTTTTCTTTTTTGATCGCAGGAGTGATATCTACATATTGGATGCCAATGATCGGTCTCGCAATTTTCCCGAAAGTTTCAATGGATTTGAGCGTGCTTTCTACGAATTCTTTGCTTATCGGCAAAGCGAACGTTATGCCTTCTCCTTCTGCAATGGCTGTAGTGATGCCGAGAACCTCGCCATTGATGTCCAGAAGAGGACCGCCGCTATTTCCAGGATTTGCTTGTGCATCCGTCTGATAGAGTCAGACATACAGATTATTCTTATTGATGGTGAGCTGTTTGTTTTTGCCTCAAATCAGTCCCATAGTGACATTGTTCGCATAATTGGATAAGGTATTCCCTATAATCAAAGTGAATTGACCTATATCTACCTGAGTATCTAAGGGAAGGAATGTCGCGGGAGTGAGATCAGCAACTGATTTTCAGGTGGAATCCACGATTTTCACTATCGCTAGATCCAAAAGATCGTCAAACCGGATTTTATCTACATTATAGCTTTTGCCGTCATACAAGGTGACGGAATATTTAGCAGTGGTGTCCTGAACAACATGTTTATTGGTAAGGATGTATCCTTGCTTGGAAACGATGATGCCGCTTCCTCCGCCTACTTTAGTGGTTTGTTGCTGGATATTTCCAGGACCATTGAGCTGAGAAGGATCGTCTACATAAAATTTCACATCTTTGCTGATCGTGATGCTTACGACAGATTTTTTTGCTTCCGCTATGGTTTCTACAAGAGAGGATTGCAATGCTAAGAAATCGGATTTTTTAATATCATTCACTTTGCTGCCCATACGGGATTCTATAGTTGATGCGATAGCAGTAAGTCTATTATTGGTGATTCACCGCACGATAAGGCATCCAAGCAATACAAGAAAAACATTGAAAACAACGATTAGACTAATTTGTTTTTTGGACATAGACTAAAATGCTAAATGCTAAATGCTTGATGCAAGATGCTTGATGCAAGATGCACTTTTTAGCTATATAATGCATCGTGCTTCATGCTTCCTGCTTTCTGTTTCACGCTAGATATTATTCTTCAGTTGTTTCTTCTTCTGATGTTTCATCAGATTCCTCAGATATTTCTTCAGATTTTTCAGTATCTGTTATTCATTTTTCCATCTTCTCCGCTTCTTTTTCAGCTTTTTTCCTTTCTTCCTTGTATCTGAGATTTTCATCTTTTTCTTCTCGCGGTCTATAGATGACATCGATATCCTTATCGACCATTTTCGCTAGCGGTGTTTCCGTTTCATCGAGATGGATGTCATTGGAATGCAGAGTCTTTATGCTGGTATCTTTGAATCTGATTTTGATCGCTCATTCGATGATGCTGATTCCGCCTTCAAGGATTTCTTTTCCTGTCATGACCACTTGGCCCTTTCTCGCTCTCTTCCGTATTTTGAGATCTTCAAGATTGAGGAGCTTACCATTCTTGTTTGCATGGATGAGGATAAACGGTTCACCCTTATGCAAGAACATATTCGCTACTTCATCGCCTTCTTGGAGCTCGATAGCTTTGACTCATCACGCTGTCTTTCCCATAGGTCTGAGATCGCTGCTCTTGAAGAGCAACATCCATCCATGTTTCGTCAATATTCAGATATTATCCGTATCATTTACCGCTTCAACGCTCAATATTTTTTCTTTGTCGGCAAGTTTCATGATCACCGTAGGAAATTTTTTGAACGAAAGCACTAGTTCTTTCTTTATTTTCTTGCAGCTATTCTGATTGGTGAGGAAGATAAGATGTTGATAGTCGAAATGAAGCGTCTTGGCAAAGACGATCTTTCCTTTGAGTCAGAAATGTTCATTGAGATTCAATGCATTCTGTTTCATGACAAAGCTTCAGAGGTCTTTCAATCTCTGAACGACTAATTCGCCGATATCTGTGATGACGATCAATTTATCCTGGTTGTGTGTATAGATGAGATCCAGCGTCTCTTCAGGGATTGCCTGGATTCTTGACTGATAGAGGATTCTGACACCATAATCATTTCCTATCCATACGATGACATCTTCTTTGACCTTGTCGGCAGCATCCATGAATGCTTTGAGGCTTCCAGAGATATTGTAGACGCTGAGATCTTGGGAGATATCAGTCTTTCTTTCATCTCCGTATTGTTTTTTCATGTATTTGAATTCATCTTTGACTACTCCGTCAAGTTTTTCCGGATTATTGATGATAGCTTGAAGCTCTTCGATGATCTTCTTTTTCTCTTCTATTTCATCGGTGACTTTTTGGATTTCCAGACCGACCAATGATTGCAATCTCATCATCAAAATATATTCTGCCTGCATTTCAGAAAAATCGAATTTTTTCATCAGATTGTCTTTTGCATCTTGTTTGGTTTCGGATTTTTTGATTGTTTCAATGACGGCATCGATGATATCGATAGCTTTTTTCAATCATTCGAGGATATGTAATCTATCTTTCGCCTTATTTAATTGGAATACTGATCTGCGGTAGACAACTGATCTTCTGAACGTCACGAATTCCATCAAAAGATCCTTGATATTCAAGAGCCTTGGCTGTTTTCCATCTTCAACAAGCGATACATTATTGAGATTAAAGGCGCATTGCAATTCAGTATATTTATATAATTCTACGAGAATCTTGTTGGCATCGATACCTGATTTGAGGTAGATGGCGATCCTGATCTTATTTTTGCTGGATTCATCTCTCATATCTGAGATACCTTCTATCTTCTTATCAACAACTAATTCACCGATTTTTGAAACGAGAGAGGACTTGTTTACCAAGTAAGGGATTTCATCAATGACGATGATATTTCCATGTTTAGTCTCTTCCACATGGGTTTTCCCTCTCATGATGATTCCTCATTTCCCTTTTTTGTAGACCTCTTTGATGTTACTGGAATCATATATGATTCCTCCTGTAGGGAAGTCCGGACCTTTGATGATTTCCATGATCTCATCGATACTGACGCTATATGTAGTCGGTTCGGCTATTTCTGTTCAATCAGTCGTGTCTTCTGTCTCTTTGGCTTTTGCCTTGAGTGCTTTCGCTTTCTGACTGTCCGTGAGCGGCTTGCCTTCTTTTTCCAAAAGCAATAATGATGCATCCAACACTTCATTCAGATTGTGCGGTGCCATATTTGTCGCCATACCAACAGCGATACCCATGGTTCCATTACAGAGATGGTTAGGAAACTTGGTAGGAAGCATGATAGGTTCTTGCAGACTTCCATCAAAATTATCTCTCCGATCGATAGTATCCTGTTCGATATCAGTAAGCATCTCTTCAGCTATCTTGGTCAATCTCGCTTCCGTATACCTCATCGCTGCAGCTCCGTCACCATCGATGGATCAGAAGTTACCTTGTCCGTCTACTAATGGATATCTGAATGCCCATGGCTGAGCCATACGCACCATCGCCTCATAGATGCTGCTATCACCGTGCGGATGATATTTTCCCATGACTTCTCACACGATTCTCGCTGATTTCTTATGCTTCTGATTGAAAAAATTATTCATCTGATACATTCAGAAGAGAATCCTCCTCAATACCGGTTTGAATCCATCTCTCGTATCAGGCAAGGCACGCGATACGATAACGGACATCGCATATTCGATATACGATTTAGAGATTTCATCCTCAATGGGATGCTGTGAAACGATTCATGTAGCGATTACTTTCTTATCTTGTTCGTTCATAAGAGAATATGATAATAAGTTAAATAATTAGGCGGGAGAGATGGGATAGATGGATTAGATGGAAGTAAACCTAATCGGTCTAATCCGTCTTAATTTTTCTGTTTCAATAAAGACAAAAAACCTCAAGGCGAATGCCCCAAAAGCTCATACATACTTTTGACAGGAAAACTATAGTAAAAGCGAATAAAAATTCAACGCTTTCCCCGTATCAACAGTTGACAAAAATGGAAAAATATTAGAAGCTTAGATTGCTTAGATGATTAGAAGCTTAGATTGCTTAGATGATTAGAAGCTTAGATAATAGAAATCTAATCCTCTAAGCTTTCAAAGTCCTAAGCCTCTATTTCTTCTTGCTAGCTGGCTTTTTGGCTTTTACTGCTTTTTTGCTAGGTTTAGGAAGGGCTTTTTTGCTGGGTGCGATAAGTCCGAACATGCTTCCTAGGGTTGGCATGGGATACTTTTTAGCGAATTCATTGAATTTCTTGGGATCAGTGAATTCCTTGGAAACTTTTTTTTCCTTGCCGTTGATGTTTTCGTAGTACATGAATTTACCTTGAAATTTGCTTGTAGTTGCCATGATTTGGTTTTTGTTAAAAATATAAAGATAGCTAATGCATAGAAAAAATAGGAATAAAATCAAGAACATCTAGTCAAAGCAGCCTTATCATTCAGAAAATAAAGTAATTATTGTATAAAAAGTCAAATATATATTATATATGTTAAAATTTGATGCACAATCCTCCAAAAACATAATTCATGGTTTTGGTTGTATTGTGGATGAAATATTTGACATTTCAAAATATTTGACAAATAATTAGTTTCAGGTATAATTACTATACGATAAAATGATAAAAGTCCTACGGACGACAAAATGATAAAAGTTTATCGCGAATGAAATGAGCTTTTATCAATTTATCACAAAGTATTTATCACGAAAGGTATATAGTTATGGCAGAGCAAGTATTCATTTCACTGGGTATCGTCATAGGAATCGTGCTTTTGAGCGTCGGTTTGATGAAGCTATGCAAACAGCCGATGATTATCTGATATATTATCGCTGGTACCGCTATCAGTCTATTCATCCCGTGATTGCTGCATGCAAACACAGCTTTCCAATCATTCGGAAATCTAGGTATCGCATTGCTTTTGTTCATCGTGGGTATGGAATTGAATCCTACGATCATCAAAGATCTAGGGAAGACCTCGCTGATTGCAGGATTTTTTCAAGTGCTCATCACCTGAGTGCTGGGATATTTCGTTGCGACGATGCTATGATTCGATATGATGACCTCAGGATTTTTGGCTATAGGATTTGCCTTCAGCAGCACCATCGTGGTCTTGAAGCTCTTGGGAGATAGGGAAGAACTGGAGTCTACATCATGAAGATTGAGCATAGGAATCCTTATCGTCCAGGATATCATTGTCATGCTCATGATTCTCTGAATGGCGACCTTCAAAAGCATAGAGCATACCTCATCGACCATCGTCATCGCCAGCTTGATCGCTAAAGTCATCTGATTGGCTGTAGGATTATATTTCATCAGCAGATATTTCATCCCGCTCATAACCAAAAAAATCGCTGAATCCCAAGAATATCTCTTCTTGTTTTCGATAGGACGATGTTTCATTCTCGGCGCATTGTTCCATCGGATGTGATTCGGTATAGAAATAGGGACATTGATCGCATGAATCACCTTGGCTAATTCATCCTATAGATTTGAAATAACAAGCAGGATCAAACCGTTGAGAGATTTCTTTATCGTTATCTTCTTCGTCTTGCTCTGATCGCACGTGAGTTTCTGAGCGACGAATATCTCTTTGTTGCTGCCGCTTCTGATCTTTGTACTTTTTGTCCTGCTGATCAAACCGATCATTACGATGATAGTGCTTGGATTCCTCTGACATACCAGAAAAAACAATTTCCTCACCTGAATATCCTTGGGACAGATCAGCGAATTCTCTTTCCTTATCATCACGATGGGAATCACTTCATGATATATCAAAGATCCGACCATACTTTCGCTGATCACTTTGATAGGATTGATCACCATCGCCGGCTCGAGTTATTTTGTGATCTATGGAGAAAAAATCTATCATTTTTTCAAACCAGCGCTAAGCTTGCTGCCTTGAGTGCGAAACAAGGAGTATAAAAAGATCAACAAGAAAGCTTATGAGATAGTGATTTTCTGATATGGAAGATTCGGAAGCAATATCTATGAATTGTTACATAAGACGCACAAAAATATCCTTGTCATCGATGAACATCCGGGAATCATTTCGCATCTGCAGAAAAGGAAGATCCCATGTATCTACGGAGATATGGGTGATATAGATTTTCTCGGAGAACTGAATATAAAGAACAGCAAGATGATCATCAGCACCGTAAAAGTGTTTGATGAAAGCATGGTCTTGCTCAAAACCATAAAACAGCATAATCCGAATCTGATCGTCATCCTCATATCCAATCATATCCAGGAAGCGATAAAACTCTACGAACAAGGCGCTGATTATGTTATCCTGCCACATTATATCGGAGTGGATCATACGTCATTGATGCTGGAAGAATATGGATTCGATATCCAGAAATTCATGGAAAACAAGAAGACACTGGTCCGTGACTTAAAAAATAGGCACCAAGATCTGATGATAGAAACGCTGCAAAAATAGACCTTAGTCTTTAGACATTAGACTTTAAGCTTAAGATAATAAAAAAACTGGTCCGTACATAAAGGGCCAGTTTTTATAATACAATAATATTGTTTCTAATGTGCGATGCTAAAGCCTGTTATTGGTGATAAAGCTTTGATTACATCGTCTTTTTGAGGAAGAATATCATTCTCTTTCAACCAAATAACAGCATCTTTTTGCTCTTCAATTGTATTGAATTTAATGATTTCATGGAATCCATTTTTGCCATAAAGGATTTTAATAAAATTCCCGCCTTTTGTTTTTTGTAGAATGATTTCTGCAAACATACACCCTCTGAAACCACCAGAAGGTAATATAATAACGGTGATATTATCAAATTTTTTAATGGATTTTTCTTCTTCTTCCATGTCATTAAAAGCACTGATTAATGCTTCTCTTAATTTTTTTTTGCTCATAGTGTGATTTTTTTTAGGTTTGTTTTTTGTTTTTTAACTTACAATAAATAAGTATTTTAAATAGAAAGTCAAGGGTAAAGGAAAATCATTGAAATGGAAAATTTTTTTGGTATAATCGCAAAACGTTTTTTATCGGTATCCAGAAAAATGTATTATTCATCATCCAAAATATATCATACGGAGAAACCCTTTGATATCATAGATATCACTGAAGATATAAGAAAATTCATCACTGATGCCTGATGCAAGGATGGATTATGCAATGTGTTCACCCGCCATACCACGGCTGTGCTCAAGATCAATGAAGCAGAGGAGTGATTCCGGAATGATCTCAAAGAGCGATGCGATAAGAATGTCTCCTTGGACGAAATCTATAGGCACAACGACTTGGAACATAGGGATCCAAAAACCATGTGCGAAAGCAAAGAAGAATGTCTCAACGGGCATGCGCATATCAGAGGCATGCTGATGGGAAATAGCAGTGAAACCATTCCTGTGCAGAAAGGCGAACTCATGTTCGGCAGACGGCAGAGAGTGTTGTTATTCGAACTCGACCACGCCAGAGAAAGGGAGATCATCTTTTCGTTCGTAGGAGAAAAATAATGGCGTTCAGTATATAAAGTTTTTTTATATCCTATTATATAAGTAAAATGACTGATGCATGTAAGGAAAAAATTGGTGAAACAAGCATTGATGATCTTGATTTACTAAGCTCAAAAGGGAACACAAAGGAAAAAATCATCAAAGAAGGGAAAAAGAATAACGAAAAAATCGTGGAAATTTTTTCGCAAGATTCTCATGATATGGATATCATATAGTATGATTGAAAGTTTCGTAAACTTATAAAATAGAGCGTATGCATCTTGCATAGCTCTTTTTTAAATCAGGTCTATCATTGTTTTTTGAATTAGTTCATTCCAGGAATTCAACCGCCTCAGAGCATACCGGCCATGTCAGAAGGATCCACACCGAGGATCTCTTTTGTCTTTTCTCCGACTATCTCTTGAGCCTTGGTTTGGGCCTTTTGGAAACATGTTGTGATAAGGCTTTCGAGCTGTGATTTTTTGGAAGGATCCAATAAAGCGTCATCATTGATATGTAGTTCCCTCAATTTCATTTCTCCGCTGATATCTACGACGATAGCATCTTGCTCGGTGCCGTCTGATCAGATGAATTTTCCTTCTTTTCCTCTGATTACTAGGTTTTTGAGCGCTTTTTGTAATGTCTTGTACTTGTCGTACAATTTCTTCATTTCTCCGATTTTTCCAAACATACTGACTGATAAATAAATAAAATGCTGCTAACAATGTATAGAATACCATTCTTTTTTCAACTACAAAAACAATAGGCAACAAAAGGTAGAAAGGTGCAAAGGAAAAAGGTAATTCATCCTTTCTCTCCTTTTAATCCTTTGTACCTTTGTAATCTATTTCTCAATAAGTGAATAATTGATGATGAATTTCGCTAGGTCTCAAAATATTTTCCCTGCAGTCGCAAATCACCGCTGATTTTGCCTCGGTCTACGTACCTGGATGACGATGACATATTTAGGATCATCCTTGGTGACGATTCAGACGAACGAACCATTGGTCCATCATACTCACTGCATGTATTTCCCTTTATAGGAAATCTGTGATGTTCACGTTTTCCCTCACAGCATGAATCATTCGACCTTTGCATATTTCAATTCCGGATTCTGTTCCATGACGCTGAATAATCATACTTTGAGCGCTTCAGCAGTTTCTGGCCTGAAAATCTGCTTAGTGATTTTTGCTGTAGTAGGGTAGTACGTATT
Organism: uncultured Candidatus Peribacteria bacterium; assembly: GCA_964637175.1. GTDB lineage: Bacteria > Patescibacteriota > Gracilibacteria > Absconditabacterales > Absconditicoccaceae > CAJBLF01. The sequence goes on along the minus strand of CAZWTC010000010.1, from coordinate 5,040 downwards.
CGTCTTCCTATCGAATATTCATTTTACGATAGTGGGTTTGACATAATATCCGCCGTTGACGATAGCTCAGTATCAGGCTGCTAATTGTATAGGAGTGACGAGGAGCCCTTGTCCGAAGGTATTGTTGAAAAACCTTGCATCAGAAACTGTAGTCACTCACTCCACAAATCATGCATCTTCATTTGCGACTTCTATTCAGGTGATTTTTCAGAAAGCGAGCTTATCCAAATAATTATAGAAAATCTCTTTTCCGAGTTTTTGGGCTATCCTTACCATTCCCACGTTGCACGACCAGACGAATGCGTGCAAGAAATTCCGATCTCCCATACAGGCATCATCTGCATTTTTGATGGTGAACGGTCAGACCTTTACTTTGCCTGGATCGTTATAAGGATCATAGAATCTGATTTCATCGGTATCGAGTCCTATAGCGACCGTGAATGCTTTGAATACGCTTCACGGCTCATATGCCATAGCAGTATTTTTGTCCACCAATACCTGTGGTCCGTACATATTTTTAGCGACATATTTTGGGATGGTCGTATCAGTTCTTTCATAACTTGTAGCAAGCCTATATTCTCCTCAGGTTTGGATATAGACAGGATTCTCTATATAGCTCAGATCATCTATCAGGAAGCCATTTTCTGGCCCTAAAGCTTGCAACGTGAATGCATCATTGTAATTGTTCGGATTATATGAAGGATAACTAGCGGAAGCTTTGACTTGTCCATTGAAAGGATCATAGACCAAGACGCTGATGGAATCGTCTTTGAGAATTTCATGGTATTTTTTGATGATGCTTTCAGCCTCTTTCTGGATACCGATATCTATAGTAAGGTAAACATCATTTCCATCTTGCGCCGCATCCAATTCGAATTCATTTGCTCCTACGGGACCGATCCATGCAGAAGCACGTCCAACGATTTTCCCATCTTTTCCGCGAAGTATATCATCAAAATATTGCTCTACTCAATAATATGCATTATTGTTCTTGTCTACGAATCCCATGACATTAGCGAGGAATGAACCATATTGATAATATCTTTTTGTATATGATTCCATGCCAAGTCCATGAAGAAGAGGGATCCTATCTTTGGAACGGGTCTGATAATATTTCAGTTTCATATCTTTGATCTCTTGGGCGATCAATGGATTCGCGTCAGAGATGATTTTCACATACCTATTTTCTTGCTTATAGAATGATTTTTCTAGATTAGGGAAGTTGTTGAGATATCCATACGTATCAAGGATTTTTTTGAGCGGTATGATATCTTTGTTCACGTTTCAGACCCTATCAGGTATGATATAGACGTAATTTTTGCTTTGGATATCTATATAGTCAAGATTGAGCTTCGCTAGGTCGGCGATAAAGTTGGTATTGGCAAAGAATCAGAGATAATTCTTAGGTTTGATCCCTATATAGATCATCTGATTGAGTCTTGTCTTGATGAGAGCGGATGCTGTATTTGCAGTGAAACCGCTAAGGATCTGCTGAAGCTGGATATCGTATCCTGTCTGATCGTAAAAGAAAAATCCTGAAGAGATGATTCAGCTTCCATAGTAAAAGAATTGTGGCTTGGTAGGGATGATTTGTGTCTGGGTGAATTGTTCTATGTTTTTGATGCATTGGAGCTCATCCACTTCCTGCATGCCATAGAGCTTGCAAAAATGCTTGTATACCACAGGAGTCACCAAGTCGATGAATTTTTCCTTGTCTCGGATGAATTTCGGATCGACAAAAATATTGTACATAGTGATGTTGTCGGTCAGCTGAATATGCTTTTCTGCCTTATCATCAGCAAAGACATTACCTCTTTTGGCTTTGAGCGAGGTTTCGCTGACATGTTGCTGATTGAGGAGATTATCATAATAATTGTGTCGTACTACCTGAAGAAAGAATAATCTTATGATCAATATCAAAAAGAGGAAACAGAAAAAACACAGCAGATAGAAATCCTTGCTCACTTTGATATATCTCAAAAATGTTTTGGTCTGCAGCCAATGTTCTAATTTCTGATCAAAATTTTTATAATGAGAAATTGATCTTAACATATATCAACGACTAAACGGCTAAACGATGAAATGGTCCAAGAAATATAAAGTATATAGTACGGTAATCATTCCGTTGCTTTTTTCAACCTTAGTATTTTTCTCTATGGTTACAGGTCGCAAGTTACAGGTTACAAGTTTATTTCACTTTCTTCTTGCTCCCTGCTCCTTGTTTTTTTTCTCCTTGCTCCTTGCTTCTGACGAAGTAAAAAATATAGTTGCAAAAGGGATAAAAATTTGTAGTATCATAGAAAATATGGTTTGTAGAAAAAACTTGATTTCATATTCTATAAATCTATATATTAATCAACTTAGTCCTTTTAATTTGTTTAAAAAACGAAAAAAATGAAAAAATTATCGTTAAAGGTAGTATCAGTATTTGCACTAGGAATACTTAGTCTAGGAAGCTTGTTCACTTTTGCACAAGTCACTACGCAATTCGGTGATCCGACTTCTACTGCTAATGTAGGAATCGCAGGAACAGGAACAGCTCAAGGAGGAAAACTCATTGATGTCATCAAGAGTTTCATCAACTGGATGTTGGGAATTCTGGCTTTGGTAGCTTTGGTTATGCTGCTTTACGGAGGTTTCCAAATGGTTACTGCAGCTGGAGACGATGCTAAATATAAGAAAGGATTCAAGATTTTGCAGCAAGCAGCTATCGGATTGGTATTCATAGGAGTTTCTCGGTTGATGGTGAGTGTTATCTTCTGGTTACTTGGTGTGGTAGGTGTATCATAATAGGAATTCATATTTTCAAAATACGACAGACCCTGCGATATCGCAGGGTTTTTCTTTACATAAAAAAACAGATTTCTGTTTGAAAACCCATGCTAAATAAGTATACAAAATATGTAGATATTTTTTGAATTCTAAATTCTACATTCTTAATTCTGAATTAGTGAAAATGCATATCCATGAATTCGAACTGCGTTATCGTGCATACACATGATTGAATCATAAATTCGGCCTATGACGGGATCAGGATACTATTTTGGAGATGACGAAAATTTCAAGCAAAGGTGTGTTGACCAAACCCGTGCAAGAGATCAAACCTGAAGAACTTCATGAGATAACATTGGATACCTATACTGATTTCAAGAAACAATACATAGAAACCAATAAAGAAAAATCACTGATGGCCATCTGAGGACAGCATTCTTTTTGAACGTTGGGAGAATATATGGACCGTTTGGAATACGAACTCAAGGTGATAAAGGAAATGGGATTCAATTCATATTTCCTTATCGTAGCGGATTTTGTCGGTCGGGCGAAGAAAAATACCATTGTCGTATGACCGGGAAGAGGATCATGAGCATGATCGATTCTCGCACGGGTGGTGAGGATAACTGATATCGATCCGCTGCAATTCGGATTGCTGTTTGAGAGATTCCTCAATCCTGCACGTATTTCCATGCCGGATTTTGATATAGATTTTGAGGATGTGCAGAGAGAGAAAGTCATCCAATATGTCACGGAAAAATATGGACAAGATCAAGTGAGCTCTATATGAACCTACATGCAGTTAGCGAGCAAAGCAGCATTCAAAGATGTAGCAAGAGTGCTTGGTGTGCCGTTTGAAAAATCAAATCAGATATCATGACTTATGCCGGATAAGATGTCTCTGCTGCAAGCGGTGAATTCTCCTGATGGAGGAGACGAGCTTAAAGCGCTGTATGAATCAGATGCAAAAGTGAAACAAGCAGCGGAATTATCAGAAAAGCTAGAAGGGAATATGAGACAGCTTGGTGTTCACGCCTGCGGTATCATCATCGCGCCAGATAAGATCACAAAATATTCACCTGTCCAATATGTGAAAGAAAATGATAGCACTATCGTAAGCCAATACGACGGACCGACCTTAGAGACCATCTGATTATTGAAGATGGATTTTCTGGGTCTCAGGAATTTATCGGTGATCAAAAATTGCATCAAAATCATCCAGAAAAAATACGAAAAAGAGGATAAGCAGCTTCCAGAAATGTTTGAACGCTTTTTTGAAGATACGTCGTTCCAGCCGCCATTGGAAGATCCATTCACGTTCCAGAAAGTATTCCAAGTGGGAGATACTACAGGAATATTTCAATTCGAGTCGAGCTGAATGAGAAAATTCCTCATCAAGCTGAAGACAGATTCGATCAACGATCTTGTGGCGATGAACGCACTTTATCGTCCAGGTCCTATGGAATTCATCCCCAATTATATCGCAAGAAAGAATGGTGAAGAGCCTATCAGTTATATGAGCGCAGAACTGAGGGAGATGCTCGTAGAAAAATACGGAGAAGAGGAGACGGACAAAGAGAACATCAAGCTTGTAGAAGATTTAGCGCCGATCATGAATCTTACATACGGAATCGCTGTCTATCAAGAACAGCTTATGTTTTTGGTACAATCCATGGCTGGGTTTTCGCTTGCAGAAGCTGATCTGCTCAGAAGGTGAGTCGGTAAGAAGAAAAAGGAGATCATAGAACAGCTCAAAAAGGAATTCACCAAAAGATGCAAAGATTATAGGGAATACAAAAAAGAGACCGCTATCTATATCTACGAAAAGATGATAGAACCGGCAGCATCCTATTCATTCAATAAATCGCACTCTGTATGCTATGCTATGATCGCATATCAGACAGCATATCTCAAAGCATATTATCCTGTAGAGTTTTACGCATCGTTGATCAGGTCGGTAGAAGAAGATACCGATGAATTGAGCCTCTATGTCTCTGAAGCGCAGAATCAAGGAATCACCGTCTTGCCGCCGAATATCAATCATTCTTTCAATCATGTGGCTGCGATAAGAAATGAGATCAGATTATGATTCTTTTGTATCAAAGGATTGTGACGGGAAATAGGAGAAGTGATCCAAAAAGAAAGGCAAGCAAATTGACCATATCAGAGTTTGGAAGATTTCATCAAAAGGTGCGCTCCTGTAGTAAATAAGAAATCTACGGAATGATTGATAAAATCATGAGCTTTCGATGAATTCGGTGATCGCGG
>CAZWTC010000009.1:3214-18352 GCA_964637175.1 uncultured Candidatus Peribacteria bacterium | reverse complement strand
GTATAGTGGCAAAGAATATACCTATACCATCACTACAAAACAGCCAGGAGGAGAATGATATGTATTTGCATACATAGATACACAAATCAGAGCATTATCAGATCAAATACCAGGATACAAAAAATTTATAGTACAAGAAAGTATCTTACCCCAAGAAAATCTCAACATCATGTATCTCAATCTCTTTGGTAGTGATCGAGGAAATCAGCGATGATATTTTTCTGAAAACGATAAAGCGGTGAATGAGATGACGAGCCTATCGAATAAGTTATTGGCGACAACGACTGAACTAGTGGATCCTAGCAAGATCAGACAGATAGAATACATCATCACACCGCACGGACAGATCCAAAGCATAAATACGAAAGTCTCTGCGCTGACAATAGAGAATAAGGAACTGGTCGTATTGATGCCGGAGATAGCCAAGATACATCTCGGTGCAAGCAAAAATTTTGAAATCCAAAAATTCGATGACAGCTGAGCGATCAGTCAATTCAAAAAGGATACGAACACGCTGCTGTACATCCCAGAGCCTACTGATAGCGTCATTTCAGGCAATGAAGCGAGCAAATCAGTCATAACGATAAATGGAATCAATGTCATCGATCTCAGCAAAGGAACGATAGATCCGGATATCACGATGACTGCCGACAATGAAATGCTTACAGACATGAGCACCTATACGTTAGCGCTCAAGGGGAAAACGATAGGAAAGATAATGCTGCGAAACAACGAAGATATCACAAAGAATACAGCAAACATTGATCTGCAGGATCCGATCACCTACGGAAAGACGAACGTCTTCAGCGAATGATCAACCAACACGCAAGGAATAGGAATCTATGTTGCAAGCAGCGCATTCACCAAGCAAGGATATCAATCCATAGAAGATAGCTCAGATGGAATGCTAGGAATCTGATTCACAAGCGATTTCAAGAACGTTTCGAATTTTGCCAATGGCAAATCAGTCGGTGAAGCTACCTTGCCGTATGGATCGCAATTTTTGATAAACTTCTGAGATCCTTTGCTTGAGAGAAGAGATAAGAATCCGAACATACCTGATACGGATCTTGATGCATCGATCGGACAGACCATCTACGCTGATCCTAGCAAAACGATATTCAAAGTGCTTCCTATAGATTTCAATAATGATGGAGTCAAAGATCTCTTGGTCATATATACTGATGGCGTAATCAAATTATTGAAAAACTATGGAGGGACGAATCCATATAAAGATCTGCAAGAGCTCATGATCGTCGCAGAACCGATCAAAGAGATCAATATAGGCGATGCAGACGGAAACGGCTATGAAGACATCTTTATCATCACCAGCACCGACAAAGGGATAGTCTATCTCAACAACAAAGGGGTATTTGCCGTAGACGGAAAAAACGTCTGTCTCAATGTCAATACCGAACCGGGAACGATGAATCCGGCTCCTGACGACTTTTCAAACATCAAGCAACTCTTCGTAGAAGATATGGATAGGGATGGCAAATTGGATATCGTAAGCAATGATGCGCTTGGCGATATCAAGATTTTCTATGGCGGAGGAACGAGCAATGGAGCGAATTATCTCTCATCGATAAGCTGAGCTTGCGACACCAATCGATATGCAAGACAAAAAAATGCGTACAAGATCATCAAACGTTTCGGCATCAAAGTGAATAGCAGCCGATATATCCAGGACGCTAGTCTTATCCATCGGAAAGGCGCAGAGATTCCGGTAGAAGGGACAACAGAAGAAGTGGATGAAGATGCACCGGATACCACTGCAGGAATGTCTGAGGACGATATGAAAGCGCTCAAGGAGCAAGCCTTGAATGATATCAAGACCATGGTAGCGAATACGGATAGTTATGTAGCTTCAGGAAGTACGCAATTGGCATATACAGACAATCCGTTGTCCACAGCGCCGATATATGAATTGCTTCCCGCAGATGAAATAACCTATCTTCCTATCAATGAAACCAATGATGCAGTGAGCGTATACAAAGAATATGTGGATATCAACGGATGAATATTGAGACCAAAAGATGAAGTGGTGATCAAGACGACCATCATCTCCAAAAAGAATCATAACAAACTTACCTACATAGACCAGCTCCAGTGACCACGAGCAATCACCAAAGACGATAAGAACAAAATCACTTCATTGGTATTTACGACAGACAATACGGGATGATTAGCCATTGATCGGAACGGTTCGGAAGGATATCAATTCGTGATGGACAACATCCAGCTCAATTCCGGAGCGATGCTCAGCTTTTCCTATACAGCGACCTATCAAGCGCAAACAGCAAGCACAACGATAGATGTTCAGGATGAGGATCTCCTGAAAGAGAATAAGCACAAGGATAATTATCCGGATATCATTACCACCAGCACGGATGCGTGTCAGAAAAACAGACGGATATTCTTCAATAACAAGACAGGAAACAAAAGAGCTTATGAACAAATCTTCGATGATATCCAATCAGAGATAAACGACTACAATAGTTGAGCGAAAGCAGGACAAGAAAGCACGATAAATTCGTTGGTGGATCAGCTATGAAGCATGGATAGTCTGGAAAGCATTTCGAGCTTGCCTGGCATGGATAGCTTAGAGCCGCGAAGTCCGCAAAATCTTCTTACTACGCTTGCATGAGGATGAGGTGGAAACATAAACACCAACTTCATAGATAGCGCTGCAAACAAAGTGTCCAAAAAGATGGATACGGCATTGCAATGACTCTGCCAAGGATTCACGCTAGGAAAATGATGATGCCAAGGAGTGCCGGTACCGTTCAACCAAGCATTTTTGGCACCGGGAGATTATCATGTCTTCTGATGCGTGCCTAAATTGCCTAATCCGCTCTACCCGGTATTCAGGACATTGAACAATACGATAGGAAAAGGAATGCCGTTGCTGACGGTTCCGGGAAACCGGCCGTATGCAGGAGCATATCTTCCTATTCCTGGCATTTTCTGATATCCGTTCAAAGGACCGACCGACGGATTCTTTTTGGGAATCCAATGAGGAACCTATCCATCACAATTCAGATTATATATCTCACCTACGCTTACGCTAGGATTGGGAATGGCGATGTGTTTCGGTCCGTACACCGTAGGCAAAGCCTTGCCGAAACCATTCAGGGATCTCTGAGGAAACTGTATCGTTTTCGCATTGCCGCCATTGACCACCTGTTCGGATCAAACAGGAACAGGCACGGAAAATCAGCCGACGATAGAAAGCCTCGGATCCAGCATGGTAGCAGCAGCCGGTCAAGGGACATGCAACAATCCGCCGAAGATAGGCAACACGATAGTCTTTGCGTGAGACAAGCAAGTCACCACGAAAACGGCGAGTTCGCCATTCCAGATAGTCGCAGCAGGATCGGAAGAAAACAATCCTAAATATTCAGTCGCCATACCGCAAGGAAACTTCTGAGGCATCATCCAGATGGATCAAGATCCGGTAAGGGTTTCCGCTGAAGAAGATTACGGCAACGCGACGGCACAATCCTACGAAGGATATGATCTCAACAAATGAGAAAAGATCAACCTCAAGATCGTAGGAGCAAAAACCAAAGGATTAGTCAAATGCGTGGTCCAGGATCGGACGACCAGACAGATACAATATATTCAGAATAATCTGACCAAGATGACGATCCAACTCGATCTTCCTGATATGAGTACGGTGTTCGAATGATTCGACAAGATCGGAAATCTTCAAGAGACGTATAAGGCAATCAACCAGCAAAATACGCAGGCAGGATTGATTCAGACAGGAGATAATCGGACAGAAAAACTATCCAAACAGCAGATAACCAGCATCTCGCAAAAAGCAGGAAGCAATCCGTTTGAAGCGATACAGCAGATATTCAACGAAGTGCCGCTCGTCAATATAGATACCCAGGACATCAACATCAAAGTCCCTGCCATCACCAGCGATGATGTGAATAAATACAGTAATTATCTCAAGCTGCGAATGGAAAAAGCTGATGCTGCATTGCAGGATCGGGATGAATTCTTTGCATCGATCACGGCGCTCTGCAGCACCAAAGAGATGAAAGATCAGATAAGCAATGCAAAGACGATCACCAGACAGATCAGCGATCTAGAAAAGATACAAAAATCCGGCACATTGAGCAAGGAACAGACAGATCAGCTCGCTTCGCTCAGATCAGCGCAAAAGCAGATAGAGCTTTGTCTCAACGTCGCAAATCAAAGCAGCAAATTCATCAGCTTCAGAGAAAACAGCGCCGGGCTTATCAGATCCATAAAACAGAATATCACGGTACTGGAAAAATATAAGGAGTTCCCGAATCAGCTCTATCAGCGGACGCATGTCACCGATAGATATCTCACAGAACTCTCTGCATTGCTTTCAGATTTCATGGGATCTACAACCAACCGGCTAAATACCAATGCCAGCAGATTTTCACAATATGTTGACGCGCTCACGCTCTTGGTAGGAACGATCAAGACACGGCAGGCGATCATAGATTTCTCTGTCAATCGATCAGAAAAATGCTCTAAATGCAGCAACGATAACTATGGATCATTTTCATGCAGCCTCTCATTCCTCTGCCCTAAATTGCCGATATTCCCTATTCCGGCATTCAAGATACCGAATATCTACATGGATATGTCGCATATAGATCTTGGCATGAATATCGTCTTGCCGAAGATAAATTTCGTACCGACCAAAATCGCATTACCGCAATTGCCGAATCTTCCTGAACCTCCGAGCGTAGAAGTGAACTGGGATATTTTGTACGGATTGGATATCGACTTTTTCAAGAACATGTCATTGCCGACGATTCCGGTGATCCCTGAACCGCCGACATTGCCGGAACCGCCATCATTCATTCCAAGCATCAAGATGGATTTGCCGGTCTTGCCCCCTGCACCGAAGATTCCAAAGATATTGCCGGAGATCAACGGTATCGTGAAATGAGGAATCGGTCTCGTAGGAGAGAAATGAGTCAAAGGAAAGATCGAACAGATAACGCAAAGGACATGGAATGTGCCTATCTTTGATTATTTCAATCTGACGACAAAATATACTGATCCTCCACTTCAAGGATTCGACTACAAGATGGATGCATACGCTACGCTTAAATTCAATTTCGACGGCGTCTACGATATCTTCAACAATATCGCTCAAGCCACCAACACCATAGTCTCACAAACGGTTGACGCGCCTATACAAAAAGCGGTTGATCGGACAACAGAGAATGCAAACAACAATATCATAGTGACAGGAATATTGAACCCGATAGAAAACCTGGATCAAAATATTAATCTCAATGGATTTCTCCCGCAAGAGACAGGAGAGATGATGAGCTACAAAACAGCATATGATGAATTGAGGCAAGGATTGCTCAGCTTCAAAACTGCTACGCTCACCGACAAAGCCATGAATGACAGAGTCAAGACGATCCTGGCGACGGTAGAGAATACATCGACGGTTAAGCCGGCGACAAGCCAGATACAGCAAGTAGAAAAGACCGCCCAAGGAATCATCGATGATAAGATCAAAGAGAATCAGACCTTGCAAAAAGAAATCAGTGAGTATGATAATTTCATCAAGAAAATAAAAGGCGATTCGATAGCATTGGTAGCCGACAAGACGCTTTCCGTAAGCCTCAAGACACCGATTCTGACGATCGATTCACCGAGCAGAAAAATCCTGCAATCACAGGAAGATCCGACCAAGACGTACTTGACGCTCAACCAGAAAATGGTGAAAGGATATTTGGACGCCGTGAACAACGACGGTGCAGAAAAGCTCAATATGACGACAACGACCTATAAAAAATCCAAGAAATATCTAGAGACGACAAAAGAAAAGATAGATACCGCACTGCTTGCATACAACGACAAACCATTGATCGCGCAATCATCAGGAACATGTACGAATTGTTCAAGCGCGGAAAGCAATTACAGCACGGATATCTCTGCATACGTGAATTGAGTATTCATAGAGTCCTATAGCGGAAATCAGAAAAACATGATCAACACGATAAGCTCAAGCACGCAAGTGCAGAATGTCCAAAAAAGCTACACGACGGATATAGATCTCAATAACGACAAGACCAAAGATATCCTCATGTACGATACCAATACCATATACGTGAAATACGGAAACCAGGAATCAGAGCATTTTTCCAAAGGCAATAACGCGCTGACAACGTACTACAATAAATTCTACAGTTACGCAAGCGAGCATCCGGGAAATGTATTCAACACGACCAGCCGATATATTTCATCAGTCGAACAGCTGGATAACAACAGTGATGCGTATGGATATATGACCATCAACGATATCAGCATCAAAGTGATGGACAAGAACAAGGAAGTGAAAAACTTCAGGACTGACGGACAGACCTTCGATAATCTGCAGCTCTCATGGAAAAACAGCAACACCTTGGGAGAAAAAGCGGACGGATATATCATCAAAGTCAGCAATAAGATCGATGACAAGGATACGCCGAGCAGTTTCCGAGACTTCTTGGGAATGGGAGAAAAACCGAAATATATCGTGATCCTGCCGAACAGTACGGACTACAAGAAATGATTGCTCACCATAGACAAGACCTTCGTCAAAAAGCCTATCAATCTGCAGCTTTGAGACAATATCCTGGCAGTCGAATACTACGATCCAGCTCAAGAAAAAATCAATGTGACCTTGAAGGATCTTCCGAGAAAACGGCTGTACACGAGCATAGCGACGCTCACCAGCACACCGGAAGAGCTCAGCAGCAGCCAGAAAAAATCATTCACATTGTACAAAAAATCTTCATCACGATCAAACCAGACCGTTGCAGGCATGCAGAATCTCGGCGATGTCACCGCTCCTGTAGGCGAGATAGCGTTATGGAGGAACGCCACCAGTGAAACGGTAAGCACAGGAAACACTCACGATGGATATATCAACACGCTCTACACACTGAAATCAGCACGGACAGACAATGTCATCGTCGCCAAGATGATCATCCAAAAAGATGGGAAAACGATCCTAGAAAAAGATAACCAATCACAGACCGGAACCATCGAGATCGGATGACTATTCTTCACTTGAACTGCTCAACAGAAGTTTGACTTCATCGCCGTCGATCAAAACAATAATATCGCCAAAGAGACGGTGACGCTCAGCATAAGAATCCCGGACATCGAAATCATCGACCTCAAAAAAAGCGGAGAAGATACCGCAGACATCATAGCGAAAATCAGCAATGATCTGGATGAATGAACGGTGATATTCCAGAGATTGAGAAACGGAATCCGGAGCAATATCAGCGGATCAAATCAGAATGATATCGGTGGATTCAGTCTTTCTCCTAAACAGACGATCATCACCGGAGGAATATTCACCATAGGAAATACTATCGGTCTCTATGACAATCAAGGCAACGAAATCGCTACCATAGATCCGAAAACAGGTGAGATCAAGATCAGCCAATGATTTGAAAACAAGATCAAGATTCACCTAAGCTTCACGACGCACATTCCTGTTATCGAGCTCAGAGACAGCATAAAAAATACGACGCTCTTCCAGATCGTATTGCCGATAGCATCTATCAGTTCTATCCAGATGGATCAGGGCAAGCCGGAGTATGAACAGATATTGCTTTCTGACGGACAATTCGGTGATTTCAATAATGGATATTGCATCAAAAACATGAAAAACGATTGTATCCTCTATACGAATGCTGCAGGCGCGATATATATTCCAGGCATCTACGCAAGCTCATTAGCAGGAGAATATATATTTGATAAAGCGAGCAAGAAAACTACATTTGTCATCAAAGACCAGTCAAACAAAGCCATCACCACCCTCACCGTACAAATAAAACCTAACAAGTAAAAAAACATTTTGTCTCCCTTTGTAAAGGGAGAAGCCGAAGGCAGAGGGATTTAGTGTCTACGACTTAAATCCTCCACCCTCCGGGTTCCCCTCCTTTACCAAAGGAGGTCAAAAAAAAAACATAAAGATTTATTTTACATATAAGATATGAAAAAAATACTATTAAGTACAATCATAACCACGATAGCCCTCGCCGGCAATGCTTTTGCACACGACTGCAATCTCGTCGTCGGTGAAAATTTCAAAGGAACGATAAAGAATTACGAGGTATTCACCTACAAAAAAGTAGTGCCGGAAGCGGCATTCGAACAAGCGCTCACCAATCTCAAAGCATATTGCTGCGCGCAAGTGGTGCCTTCGTCATGCAGTCAGATAGAAAAGAATAGCTTGCCAAAATCATATCCGGAAAGCGCCTATCTCTTTGATCATCTCTTGGATGTGACCATGAGAAGATTGGACGGGATACCGAGCTTGGCATACGGACTTTCCGTAGATCCTGCAGGCAAAGCATGGAGGACATACAGCAATGATGTAGCGGCTTCGGCGAACGGGACGCAAGCCAAGACGATAGAAGAAAAATATCAGGAATATCGGACGCTTCACCAAAAAGAGACAAAAAATCTGGATATCGTCGCCGCAAATTTTGCTAACGACAACAGCGCTACCCTTTCATTGGGAGACAAATACTACACCGTATGCAGACTTCTCAAAAATATCTATGAAGAGATACAAAGCAATCCGACGATCATCTGATGAGCATTTGAAAGCAATAGCTTCTTGAGCAAATGCCAGAATCTCGTGACCTATAGGGTCAATAGAGAAACCTCATACGTAAAGCTTCTGATGATCAAAAAATCTACGCAATTATTGGACGAGACGACCAAAGCATATACCAAAAAATATTTTGTGGAAGAAAAGCTCATGGGTTTACGAAATCTTGTTGCCAAAGTGAAAGATATGTTTAAAGTCATCGTACAACAAGCCGCCGTATCCAAAACCTGCAGCAAGTAAACTAAAAAAATCGTTCCATCGTTCTATCGTTCCACCTTTCAATCTTTGCACCTTTCCATGTTTCCATCTTTCCACCTTTTATAAATTAATCATCTTCACCAATGAAAAAACTTCTCTTAGCTTTCTTCGCTTTCGGACTTCTCTTAGCACCTATAAGCTCATTCGCCCAGACATCCAACGACTTTGAAATCATTCCTCAAGCATCAAGCGGAGGCGGAGTAGAAAATGCCGTAGAAGCCGTAGGCGCATCAGGATGAGATGTTCGAGACAATTACAACACTCAAGCAAAAAATCTGGAAGGAAAAGTTGGAGATCAGATCGCTTCCGGTATCATGACGCGAGACACACTTTTGGATTACGTAGTATACTTAGTGAGATTCTTATCCCAGATAGGGATAGTCATAGGAGTAGTGATGCTCATCTATGCAGGATACCTCTACGCAAGCAGCGTATTCAGTCCATCAAATATGTCCAAAGGAAAATCAGCCCTCACCAATGCTATCATAGGCGTGTTAGTAGTAGTATTTTCTTACGCCATTATGAAGCTTCTTACCAGCGCTTTCTTATCGTAATATAATGATTTTATTTTCAAAGTTAAGATGTGAAACAAAACTATTTCTTGTTTTAATAAAAACCAAATATATAGTAGTTTAGTTATGCCTAATGCATATTTTAATACTGCCTTGATTTTGATCGATTACATTTCTAAAGATAGTGAAGATGGAGAATTTGGTGGCAGAAGACCAGATATCTGAAAGAAATATGACGATGACATGAAGGAAATGTTAAACCCTCTATTATACAATCTAAAACACTGAATAGAATTGTCTTGTAAAACTTTTTTGAATTTATGAAAAAATGAATTTGATAAAGGACATAATATAAAATTTAATTTTTGTAAGTTTAAATGTCTGTGTTTAGAACTTAATTATAATAAAGAAATAGAATTGAATGAAATAGATTTGGAAGAAATAAATAAAATAGAGACTTTAATAAGTGATTTATACAATAATGATGATAAGAATGATGAATACAGATATCCAAATACCAAAAACTTTTCAATACATAGAAAAACAGGAAAAACTTATGAATATTCAATAAAAATTCCTAATTTATGTAATAATTGAAAAACACGGGAAAATAGCATTGAATGCATTGAAAAAATCAAATCAATGATAATTGAATTATGGAATTTCTTTGAAAATATATGAAAAAAGAAATATTTTGAAAAAAAAATAAAAGAAAAAGTATAAAAAAGCAATCGCAGTAAATATTTCACTAAAATTATTGAGCTTGGAATTCCAAGCTTTTTTTATTTATATTGCCTCGCCAGATGCATGACAAGACACTCCCCAGATTCGAAGCAATCAATTCATTCGAACCGAAATGAGTCACATGCATATGTGCGAATGAGGTGAGATAGATAAGGTATTCATAATGAAACGACAGTTCGTCGGATTTGCATCTGGCTTGATCTTTTTGCATACTTTTTCTATCAAGGGAAAAAGTATGTCCAGCGAAGCGTTTTAAAAAATAGTATAGCTATACAAAATTTTTCTATTTTTTAATCAATTTTTATCGTCCCGAGATATCGGGATATTTATCGTGAGCGGAGCGAACATTTTATCGCGTAGCGTTTATCTATTTGGAACTTTCTATCTTAGCCTTGAGCTCAAGACTCATTTTGGTCATATCCAAAAGCGTTTCGCTCAGACCATTCCAAAATGACTGATTATCCTGAAGGAAAGAAATCATATTTTGGACAAGCACGATATTGGTCTTGTTGGTATAGGTTTTGGTCAGGTCTGCGAGGGTCGTAGTGGCGATGATATTGTTGGCTGCGGATTGGGTAGCTAGGGTGAAGTTTTCTATATTCTGATTGATTTCGTCGAGTGAAGAAGCGGATTCTAGGCTTGCTTTATTCTTTACAGGATCAGAGATGACGACGTATTTGTTATAATCATCTGCCGTCGGATTGCTGATATTCATGCCCATGATTCAGAGACTGAAATCTCTCAGATCCTGTTGCTGCTCTTTGAGTTTTGTCGTAGTGCTCTTTTGAGCGAAGACAGGCTTGAAGCCTACTTGCAGCGAAAAAGCGAAATTGTCAGCTAATTTTATTTTGACGTTTCCATCAAGGAATTCTTTCGTCTTGGAAAATTTCACCATCTGACCGCTATTTTTCAATCACTCCAATACATCGGATATCTCTTGGAAAATCGCTTGGATGCTGAACGCTTTCGTCCTTTTGACGACCGTGGTCTTTTGGACAGGAACTTTGCAGAACTTGATGCGGAACATATCTTCTATCTTTTCCCGGCCTGCACCATTGGGTCCGGCGAGGAGGAAACAGGTGCAATCAGAGACGCAGAGCAGTTTATCTTGGAGCACTAGACCATCGCAGCTTTGGATGCATGATTTGCTGCAGCCGAGTTCGCATTGGGCTTGCTTATCCAAGGGCAGATCCTTGCAGCTGTATTCGCAAGTGCCTTGAGCCGCCTCACCGAATGATTGCTCAGCATAGGTATTTGCCACAGCGTCAGCATATCCTGCAGCTGAAGTATTTGTTCATGCAGCTAGAGGATTGTTTTTTGTGAATTCAGCTAACAGCGTCTGATTGACGACATCATCGATATTTGCAGTACTGATGAATGCTTCGATACCGGAAATATATGCTTCTGGAGTCATGAGTTCTTCAGATTGCTCTTCACTGATAGGGATAGAGGTATCTCAGGAAAGGCATTGGTTTCAGAAAAGCAGAGCAGCGCCTGCAGGCGTTGAAGCTGTAGGAGCATTGGTGTGCTCGATGAAGGTCTGCACATCCTTATCATCAGCGAGCGAAGGGATATTTTTGTTGACCGTGATCGCTTGGGAAGTGACGCCGGCAGAAACAGGAGAAGCCGAAGATGATCCGGCTGATGAAGATGACGAAGCGCTGGAAGTATTTGTAGGAGAAAAAGATGATCCGCCGCCTCATACCTGTGATGAGCTTTGATCAGACAACGAGGAAAGATTGCTGCCATTCTGCGTAGAAGATTGCTGCACTGCAGGCAATCTATAAAAAAGGATTTCCGGACTATCTTTGAAATCTTCAAAGAAGATCTTTCCTACCTGATCGATATCAGCGAGTAGATCGAAATCACTGTCATCAAGCGTACCATTCCACAGCAAATCAGATCAGAAATTATCTTGGTTGAGCGTCGACATAGTATATGCATTCGTATATCCTTGATAATAGACATTCTGGACTTCGTCATTGATGGATGTGATATCGGCGTTGGTCGGAGCGACCGTGATGCCTTTGCATGCCAAGAGCTTGGTATAGCTTTTTTGTATCTCTTCCGTGGTGGGTCGTTTGGTCTTCTTGTCCAATAGCTGTTCAAATATAGTTCTGAAGGTGGTATTTGTATTGTAGAGGACATTGACGAAATCGCTGTTTTTGACGCCGTTGCAATCGCTGTAATAGTCTTTGAGCTGATCCAAAGACGTCGTAGTGGCGGAGACTTCCCTATCTTTTGTGAGCTTCAATGCTTTGGAATACAGATTGCTGACCGTGGACTTGCCTTTGAATAAAGTTCACATGCTAAAGACATCTTCCTTCATATGATCAAGCGCTTGAGAAAAATCAACAGCAAAAACAGAGGACCAGGTTCCGATAAGCAAAAGGCCTAGAGCTAAGCATATTCTACTGCGGTTTTTGAACATTTCTCAGCTTATCATATAAAGTGTATATCGGAGTCGCTATGTTAGCCAGAAGTTTTCAGAATCCATCCAGATCTTCTTGATACATGGAAAATCCTACATGAAATGGAAATGCCATATAGGTATCGCGCATCATCCTGAACGTGAGGGAAAGCGCAGTTTTTGATCGGATATATTGGGAAGAAAACTTTTTTTGGATAGTGGAGAGATCATTATTTTGCGAAGTGCTTATCAAGGTTCCCGGATTCTTTTGGAGCATCAGGATATAATAGCTTGCAAAGAGACGATAATAGAAAAGTTCGTTATACGTGAGATTAACGAAAGAAACCATGGACGTGGAAGCGTCGCCGTACAGTCCGCAGAGGAAAATATTATAGTCATCATCGCGAGTCGCACAGACCTTGGGATCAAATGATTTCTGCAGTGCAAGGATTCACGAAGCGTTGAAGACCGTGACATCGCTGAGAAGATTACGCGCATTCTTGAGATATCATTTCATCATGGCGCAGGTTTTTGGATAGGCGCGGTCAGTGGTTTTACAGATCTGTATGCCGTTGAAATATCCTGAAGAAAAAAGATTTATCTGATCCTCCATCTCTTGATTGGTGGTGAAATTTCATGCCAATCCATAGACATTGGTCTGCTTCATATTCACGTAATCAGTGATGATGGCATTGAAGAGATTGGGGATATTGGTAGCAAGATCGCAGTCATTGCTCATAGGAGAACAGAGATCGCTGGTATCGGAAAATGTTTGGAATCCCAATTGCTTGAATGTCGTACGATGGAAATATGAGGTCTCAGGAGAGAAAAAGCTCGAAGGTCTGTCAGCGCCGTTTTCACAGAGCAGATGGACAAATGCAGACTGTTTAGCGGTATAGGTGAAACCGTCTTTGACGAATGCTGAGCTCTGCAAGACCGCATCGCAATAATTGACGATGATATCGTGCAGACGCAAAGGCGTGCCTTTGTCATAGAGGCTTGCAGAAAGCGCACCGAATGAGGTAGGGAATTCTGTCGTCGCAGCTGAAACGCGAGCATGAGAAAAAAACAGACCGGCAAGCGCCATCATACTGAGTATCATCCGTTTTTTTTTCATACCAGTCATCATAGGATACTACAAGATAAAAGACATTATCGGCACAAGCCTCCTCTGCCGCATTGCAGCTCGCAAGCTGCTCATAAGCTTTTTATCAGGCTTCCGTCCTGATCTTTTCCACCGAGGATATTATTTTTGATCGTAGCTATCTGACGTCACAAGACATTGAATGCAGGAGTCACATCCTTCACTTCAGCAAAAGAAGCCAATTCGATATCCGTCGATTGCTGATTGAAAACATCTTGCACGTACGATTTCAGATATTCTTCAAACGTCGGCTCTCACGCTGACGGAACGGTGTCAGACATGATATTCTGCGCATCTTTGGCGGAGATGATATCATTGTGGATATCTTTGGTGTTTTTGGAAGGAGTCCGGAATCTGCTGACATCTGATCACACATCAGACACATCAGCAGCGATAGTTGATAAGGATTGCTTTATGCTGCCGGCAAAGATTCACTTTTTATCTTGCGTCGTGCCATACATGGTTTTGAGCAATTCAGTCTCTCTCGCTGTAAAATCCTTCTCCTGATCTTTGGAGAAGAGCTGTCAGAGCCTTTTGACGGCATCCAGGAAAGTCTTTTTGGCTGATGCAGCGCCTTGAGAAAAGCTTGACGTGATCGCGCTTATCTTTCCTTTGAAATCTTTCAGTTCGGAACTGCAGATATAATACGGTCATCTAGCGCAGGCATAATCGCGCTCAATAGCTTGCAAAGGACCGGTCTGAAGAACGACATGGATGGTGTTTTCATCTCCCGCGATTTCGCTCAAAGGAGACAAGGAACCGAAATACAAAAAGCTTTTCGCCGCAGAAAGCATCTGCGTAAGCACAAACGTGATATTGTTATACAGCGTGCCGTTTTCTACAGCAGAACTAGCTGAAAGCAATCCGGCATCCACATATTTCTTGATGATGCTTTGCATGATTTTAAGGTTTTCCGCATTGATCTTTTCATATCGTCATCCTCACAATCAGAGTTCATATTTTTTATCGGTCAACTGCGATTCCAAGGTTTCGACAAGCTTGGCGTCTCTGAGGAATGCCTGATTCTTGGAAAGCAAGACCGTTCCTCCAGCGATATCTTTGAGCCCGGCGAAATTCACCGGATTAGCGAAAATAGCCGTGCTCGCTAAACCGAATTTCAATTTCTGTTCGACATTCCTTTCAAGTTTGCTGGCAACGGTCTGCGCCGGCGGAGCAAAGACATTTCATTTGAATCGATTAGGGCTGACATATGCACCGACATAATCTCACTGCGTGCCTATGGTTTTGATAGCATTCATCATCTCTCTGACAAAGCTCAGCAGCAAAGTGAAATCTTTTGGAGCTGTCCCGCAAATAGACGAAGTCGCGCAATACGCATTCATATCCACAGGTTCTGCAGCAAAAGAAAAATTACTCACACACGTGATGATGATGCATATCATGAGATGTCGAGCAATGATTTTCTTCATAGACTACAGAGGAA
>CAZWTC010000009.1:0-3114 GCA_964637175.1 uncultured Candidatus Peribacteria bacterium | reverse complement strand
GTCTGAGCGATTTTGTTTTGCAGTATCGTTTGTTCGGTAGCGTTGTCGCAGATGCTTAGCGCTTTAGCGTAATAGGTCTTGGCCATGGCATATTGTTTGAGGGAAAAATAATAATCACCGAGCAGATGGTAAAGGGGAGATTGATGATATGTCTGAGTCAGAGATAAAAGTTTTTGTCCTATTCAGGATAAATTTTGTTTTGCCAATTGCAATCATACCTCGCCATAGGTGCATACATCGGCTTGACTACCGGTGAAAAGAGTGGAACATTGTCCGAGATACAGATCAGCCAATTGCGGATTGTCCATATAGAGGGAAAAAGGTTTTCCTGTACGGAAAGGGATATAAAACATCTGATCAAAAAACAAGGAGAAATCAGACGCTTGGAGAGCGGATTGTCCGAGAAGGTTCTGCCGGATACGAGTCATATTGGTGGGATCGTCTGATTGGATATAGCCCAAAAGCATATATCTATACACATCGACCTGCAATCCCGCATCCGTGACCTGATTGAGATACAGAATCGATTGTTCATAATCGCCGTATCGGTAATAGGAGACTCCTATGAGGAATTTGTACAGGAAGGCATTGCTCGTATCGAAGTCAGCGAGCTTGAGGAAATAGTCCTTGGCAGCTTCCCGATTGTGCGTGAGAAAATTGGAATAGGCAAGCACTTGATACGGAAGGATGTAATTTCCGTTCTTGAGCAAAGCATGCAATGCAAGCCTTTTAGCGAAGACGAAATATCAGTTTTTGAGCAAAGTGAGCGAAACCAAGCCATCTCTGTAATACAGCGGCGGATTCTTGATCTTCACGAAATTGGACAAAGAAGCTTCGTAGGAAGCTAGGAAATCCTTATAGCGAGCATCCGTGATCTTGGCGAATGAAGCGGAAGCTCAGGAATAGTCATAGTTCCAAAGCGATCTGAGTCCTTGATAAAAAGATGCGTCATCTTGCGTGATCATATCGCGAGCTCTATAGTCCTGCACCAAAGCGAAGACGTCATCAAGCGCATTAGCGCTATCGAGACCGATGCTGGAATCATGGAAACGCGTATACAAAACCTGACGCGGATCAAGATGCAACTTCGAATAATCGCCGTCGTTTTGCACCAATAGTGCAAGGTACTGATTGGCTTTATCAAACTGATAATATTGGAGGAATTTTTCTACCAAGGGCTGCAGCAATTCCGGATTCTTATTTTTGGTATACAGATACTCCAAGACATTGAGATCCTGGAATATCTCGGAATTTCCCAAGCTTTGATGTACCGCTCCGGAAACCATATCCGTCACTTCAGAAACGGCAGCCACCGTATGAGGAGCGCTTTCTGTCGCTATCTCTCATGAAAGCACAGGAACAACTTTTTGCTGGATGTTTGCATCAGAAAAGGCGCCATCTAGGAAAATGATGATCAACCAAAAACACAAAATCATCAATCAGATTATCGTCACGTTATTCATTTTATACGACTTCATGCATTGCTATTTACGAGCTAAATCACTGGATTACGAATGACCAATTACGAATTACGAATTTTTATCGTTTAAGCGTTTATTCGTTTCGTCGTGTAGTCATTACGTAATTATAGTCACAACAAAGCAAAAAAGCCAAAAAAACGCAGCATTTCAGCAAAGAAAATTTGACAAAAAATAAAAGATGAAGAAATAATTGACAAAATAAAGTAAATAAGTATAAAAATGAAAATATAAATCCAAACATAAGAAAAGATATGTCAGATATAAAAATAATTGAGCAACAAAGAAATTGTAACCATAACTATCAACACCAAAAAGGTACATGGTATGATAAGTGTACAGAATGTAATCATGAAATATTCTTGGGAATCGGAGGATTAGGCAAGGTTTGCCATTCCAACAATCAAAAAGAATGCCTCACAGAAACTGCTAAATTGGGACAAATGGACCCAGATAAATGTTACGAATGTACAAAATTCTATTAAATATTAGCCCAGCATTTCTGCTGTGGCTTTTTTTAAAAAATCACCCCTACCCCTCTTTATCCACAGGATTCCCTTCGGTCGCAAAGAGGGCTGTCTTTACTAAGAGCCTCCTTTGGAAAAGGAGGAAACGAAGGAGGATTTAGAAAAAACTGAGCTTTCACTCAGTCTTTTCTATACTACAATCATCTAAGGTCTAAGCACTAAGGTCTAAGGTCTTATAGTTGATTCAGATTCTTAGTAACCGTATTCAAATCTATTTTATCATATCTCTGCATAAGCATATCTGTTTTTACTTTGTTCATGATGTCTTGGACTACTCATACGATGATAATCACTCCGGAACCGGTGACTACTACAGGAAGCGATCCAAGCGATTGCACCAAGGTCTGGATGAATGGGATATAATTGAGCAGATAACTATAGACGCCGATGAATGCTAATCCAGCTCCTCACCGGAGACAAAGATGCATAAGGATACCGTTGATATATTTTGCTGTCTCTTTTCCTGGTCTGATTCCTGGTACGAAACCTCCTCTCTTTTGGATATTGTCAGCGATCTTTTCTGGAGAGAAGACAATCAAAGTATAGAAGAAAGTGAACACGATGATCAACGCGAAATACAAGACGATAGCAGGTATTCCAGGTTGTTGGGTATAGATATTGAGATTAGCCTCTATCCGGTTTGCCATAGCGACCAATTTGGTATTCATAGGCTGGAACTGGGTGATGAGCTTAGATAATAAGTAAGGGAATGAAACGAATGCGATAGAGAAGATGATAGGGACCATTCCTACAGGATTCATAGGGATGGGCAATGAAGATGATTCTTCGACTTTTCCTCTTCTTGCATAAACGACAGGTATTTCTTTGATGGATTTCAGGATGAAGATAGAAAGCAATACCAAGCCGAGCACGATGATAAGCATAAATAAGACAACGCCCATAACGCTATCAGTACCTGCCATGCTAGAATATATTTTTTGAGTGATTCCAGATACGATGGATGCGAAGATCAAGAGCGACGTTCCGTTGGAAATACCTTTTTCCGTGATCAATTCTCCTATCCGCATAAGCAATACGGATCCAACCGTCATAGTGAATGCAGTCAGGATAAGATTGACCGGTGCTGTGCTGATCACATTGCCTCCGAG
>CAZWTC010000008.1:5514-19599 GCA_964637175.1 uncultured Candidatus Peribacteria bacterium | reverse complement strand
TCGGGTTTGCATCTGGCTTGATCTTTTTCGTTAGTTTTTCCATCAAGGGAAAAAGCGACTGAATGAAATGAAGAAGTCCAGCTAAGCTGGATAACCCTAGCGGAGCGTTTGGAAAAAAAATGTATATAACGAAATAAATTTTCTGTTATTTTTAAAATCAATTTTAATCAATTCCATTCCTCCATCATCCCATCGTTCTATCGTTCCATCGTTCTATTTTCCCAACCAGTCTACAAAAACCTCATAATCATGGGCCATATCCTGGTCTTTTTTCAATTTTTTTTCCGTATTGTTGATTGCATAAATTACAGCTGCATGTCATTTTCCGCCGAAGTGGTCGCCTATCCTTTCAAGCGTCCATTGGAAATATTTCTTAGCCAGAAGCATGAGGATCTGACGCGCATTGGTGATCTCTTTTTTCCTTGATTCGGATTTCAATTCTTGGACAGAGATGCCGTAATACTGCGCCACCATATCCACGAGAAGATCAAAATTTTTCGTTCACTTGGTGTTGGACTGGACTGCTGCTTGCGTAGCATCTGTACTATGCTCTATAGTATAGCCTAATGTTTTGAGGCATTCGAAGACATCTTTTTCATCGATATCTTTGTGCAAGATAGCTTTTCTGCTCAAGAGGATATTGAGCGCTCATTCAAGTTCTCTGACATTGTCTTTGATATATTTGGCAAGGATTTCAAGGAAGTTGAAATCCAGATCCTCGCCCTTGTTCATGAGTTTGGATTGGAGGATGGCGATCCTGGTTTCAAAATCGGGCGATTTGATGTCGGCGACCAATCATAAAGCGAAACGTGATTTGAGTCTCGGTTCGATATGGACAAGCTCTTTCGGTGGGCGATCAGATGAAAGTATTATCTGTTTCTGTTTGAGTTGGAAATCGTTGAAGATATTATGGAAGATTTCTTGGGTCTTGTCTTTGTCGGCGAGAAACTGCACATCATCGATCAACAGTACATCCACATCATCGAATTTCTTGAGCATATTCGTGAGCTTGTTCCCTTTGATCGCAGTGACGATTTCGTCGATCAATTTGGTCACCGGCAGATAGACGACGACCTTGTCAGGATATTTTGCCATGATATCGTTTCCTATCGCTTGCATCAAATGCGTTTTTCCCAGTCCGACGCTTCCGTAGAGGAACAAAGGATTATAGGATTGTCCAGGCTTGGCTGCGACAGCTTTGGAAGCGGAAAAAGCGATATTGTTCGTCGCTCAGACGACGAAAGAATCAAAGGTGAATTTAGGATCGAAGAGGATACCGAAAAATTCAGAGAGTTCATGCTTTATCGTCTTTTTTTCCGAAGTGAGCTCGGTATTTTTGATTTCTTTGATATTGAGGAGTTTTTTGAGATCGACGAGCAGGTCATTATTGTTGGAAAATTTCGAATAGATCACGAATTTGACGGAAAAATGCGGATTATACACCTCATTGATGGACTCTTTGAGCGATTTCGCAAAAAATTTCTTCACCTGTGTGAGGATGAATTCGTTCGGAACGCCGAAAATAACCGTTTTATCCTGTTCATCCAGATCCAGAATCCCTACCTTGCACAAAAAAGAGAGGATCTTCTTATGATCCTGCTGCTGTGCGAGATGCAAGAGCGTCCTTTCCCAGACCCCGCGGAAGAGCGCTTTTTTTTCTGCATCATACTGTTCTACCATATCGATAAGCATACTCAGAGATGAATTTAGAATGTAAAATGAAGAATTCAGAATTTTTTAAATATCAATTAATAATTTTTGGTCTATTTTTGGCCTATTTTTGGCAATTTTGGTCTATCTTTGTCTCTACTTGTTTCGAAAGCTCTTTGTCTGCATACAGCACATGTTCGCATTCTTCAGCTTCTTTAGCAGTAAATCATTGAGACGATAAAAGTTCGGACAAACTTGCATATTCCTGCACCGGTCCACCAGTGGCTTTGGTTGTAACAAATTTTTCCAGATATTCAATGAATAATATAAGCTTGGTCTTGCCTGAAGACATACGGATCTTGTCTACGAGCAATTGTTTGCCGAGCTCATGCGCTTGCTGATCAAAATGACTGAATTGACGGAGAAGCTTCTGTTTCCTACGATATATGAGCAAAGAATACAGGACGAAAAACAGACAGACTCAAAAAAAAACAACAATACCAAATATCTGGATATACCATCACAAACGCATACCTTCGACGTTGGGAACTGCTAAGAACGAAAAATCACTCATTTAGACACAAGACACAAGATTAAAGAACCATGTAACAATATAATAATTGAGTTTTAGCTTCATGCATCATGCTTTCCGCTTCATACTTTCCGCTTCATGCTTTCTGCTTCCCGCTAAAGCAATACTGCTAAAACTACTAAAACACCAAGCAGCCCATACAGAAATATACGTTGCGATAAAGGCAGATTGAAGCCATGGAACAAGAGTTTAGGAAGCGAGATATAGGTGATATCGGAAGCTGAAGTATAGGAAACACCCAATGATTTTGCCAGTTGGTCATTACGAGCGCTGAAAACGGATTTGCCATTATCATAATAGACGATACCGTTGCTATGCCTGACTTTGTCGCCCGCGAGTGATCATAATCCTAATAAGGTGGTTCATTTGGGAAGTCTGACACTGCTCTGCTGAACCGTATCAAAATCGGATATGATGAGATAGGAAGTAGCTCCATCATCATGGAAGAATCAACTGAGCTGAACAAAGTCCTTGTGTCAATCAGGCAGGAGATTGGTCGTCATCCCGCTGAGATACAAAAGGAATGTTCAGGTATCGGATGTAGGAGGAATGAGATAATCGGCGCCGGCATTGAAAATGATGAGTCCATACGCATATTGTGGTTCAGAAAGAATGGTTTTTTGGATAAGGAGTTTAGCCGCTTGGAATCTGGAAATATGTTTGGCTCCGGTCAAGACATCTTGCGTATTCATCGTCTTATTGCTATCCACCACAAAGACGATCTTCTGATCGGGAGCAGTATCGTTTCCACGGTCCCCAAACGCCAAAAATACCGCCAAACTTAAAGCGAAAAAGACAATCAAGAGTTTTATAACAGGAAAGAATCTTTGGTTCATAGAAAATATATACAGAATCACATTTTGTATACAAGAAAATAAGTGACTAAACCACAAAGCTGAGATTTTGGGGCACGAAAAGCCCCAAATAGAAAACCTCAAATGAAAAACAACTAAATGAGAATAACTAAATATATATACTATTTCAAAAAATCAATGATACGTTTTTTCTCTTCATCGCTGATACCGCTGAAATGCCCTAAAACATAATCGATATATCAATCCACAAGCAAAATCTGAGATTGTTGCTGTGTCAATCCCCTGCTCATCATATAAAAGAGTTTTTGCTGATCCAACGCATCAATGTTCGCACCGTGCGAAGCGCGGACATCATGAGAAGCCACCTGAAGTTTGGGCAAAGTCTTGAGAGAGATGTGTTTCCCCAAAACGATATTCTGCTCAAGCAGACGCCCGTGGATCTGATGAAGATGAGTTCAGATATCTATCGAACCATCGATTGCGATCTTGGCTCCGTCATAGAGGAAGGAAATCAATTCCACATCGGCCGATGCCTGCGAATGATCAAGAAAAACCTTGAACGAACCAGTTATCGGATGCTTCGCATCTGAAGCAAAAAGTCCGAAGATCTTGCATGAACAGTTCGGTCATGTCGTCTTAAGCTGGATATCTATGTGTGCATGCGAACCGACAATCAGATAGATCAAAGAGCTATGCGACTGAAGTTCGATCGTTTTTTTTCCACGAATATCAAAAATATCGATAAGCTGCAAAGATTGGCCTTCAGCTACAGATAGAGCTTGAAAATTATTGGTCTGCAAAAGCTTCATAACAAAAGTTTGAAAATTGAAAATTAGTAGCTATTTAGTCAATTCACGCGCTTTGATAAGATTAAGCAATTCGGATTGAGAAGTCGATCCCGATGAAGCGGAAGTGTCCGTAGCAGTTTGTCCAGTAGTAGTAAAGCCGTAATCTTCTGTAGTGCCAGATTCATCAGTGAAGGTATTGAGATCTTCTTCAAACGCAGGGTCATAGACATCCAAACCGGAAAGTTCTGCATCCATAGCATCTCATGTCAACAGATCAGCTATATTGCCGGAAATTTGATTATTCTGTCGGAAAGGATCTACCCATGTAGCCGGTTCAGATCGGTGAAATACGGATCGATCAGTGGTATTGAGAAAATCGATATATGCTGAAGTATTCCGATTCATCTTCGCCCATCCTACAAGAAGGAGGAAAATCACGATAGAAAGTGCTGATCGTAAAAGATATTTGATGATTCTGCCGAGGAAATGCATGAGAAAAAACGGAAAAAGATAAAAAATCTGCATAAAGTTTGATATGGAAAATATATAAATTATCTGACCACTATCAACACTATCTTTTATCTTCACGAATCCGCTCCATATCATCGGAAATATTCCATATGAAATATTTGACAAATATATCGAAAAAGTATATAATTGAACCATAGCAATAATTTGCATACTTTGTACTTTTACTCATTTACTCTATGATTATGAAAAAATTTTTAATAAGCTTAGGTCTTATGGGAATATTCTCAGGGATGCTCTCCATCGCTTCTGCAAACAGCTCAAGCTGTAAAGATGTAGAATTTTCCAATGGAGTGACCGCATGCGTGAATCTGGAAAATGTATGAACAGATAGACGAGAGCTTACCACTGATATAGACTGAGGAACCACATCTTATCTCAGATGCGATCTCATGACGCCTGATTCTCAGCTCAGAAGCATCGCTTCATGTAATGCGACATTCAGCTATGATGAACAGAAAATCGGAAGAATAAAGCTCTGGATCAGATATAATGAAATAGCGCCTAGCGACTGGGAAGGCAAACCAAGCAGCAATAGCGATCGAACGTTCCCTCAATGGGTATATGATTTTGATAACGAAGAACGAGCCTCTGACGACCTGCAAGATACATCAAACGGTGATTTAGATAATTTTTATGTGACTGCTGACGATACCACGCCTTCTACGTCTCAACGAGTCGATCTCACGGTCAGAGCGAGAGATAATGACAATACGACTATCACAGATTACACAGACACTATCGATTTCAAAGTATATTATAGAGCATCCAGTTCTTCTTCTCGGACACAGACCACTTCTTCCACCTACTATGAAATAGATTCTGATTATGAAGATGGATACGATTTCACCTCTTCTGACGACGGTATCGCCGAATTGACGAATTTCATCAAATTCAAAAAAAATAATTATGATTATAAAGTAAGAGTATATGCAGATGACGACAGTAGTATTTACAAAGAGATCACCTTCAATGTAGGTAGTTCTTCTAGTTCCACATCAAACGGCGACCTTGACAACTTCGCGGTAACTGCTGATGACACTACACCTTCCACTTCTCAACGAATCGATCTCACCGTAAGAGCGAGAGATGAAGATAACGCGATCATTACGGATTATACGGATTCCATCAACTTCAAAGTATACTATAGAGCTTCTAGTTCATCATCTCGGACACAGACCACTTCTTCTACTTACTATGAAATAGATTCTGATTATGATAATGGATATGACTTCACCTCATCTGACGACGGAATCGCTGATTTGACAGATTTCATCAAATTCAAGAAGAATAATTACGATTACAAAGTGAGAGTATACGCAGAAGATGATAGTACCATCTATAAGGAAATAACCTTCAATATAGGTAGCTCCAGTTCTACATCAAACGGCGATTTGGATAATTTCTATGTGACTGCCGATGACACCAGTCCTACTAAGTCCCAATATATTGATCTGACCGTAAAAGCTCGTGATAGCGATAATGCAACGATCACTGACTATACGGATTCCATCAACTTCAAAGTATACTATAGAGCTTCTAGCTCTTCTTCTTGGGTACAAACCACTTCCTCTACCTATTATACTATGAATTCCAGCTATACCGATGGATACGACTTTTCTTCATCAAACAATGGTCAAAAGACATTCACGAATTTCATCAAATTCAATAAGGATGACTATGATTACAAAGTGAGAGTGTATGCAGAAGACGATACCTCTATCTATAAGGAGATCACTTTCAACGTAGGCACTTCAAATACCACGTCAAACGGCGATTTGGATAATTTGTATGTGACTGCTGATGATACCACGCCATCCATTCTGCAACGGGTCGATCTTACAATCAAAGCGAGAGACAATGACAATGCGACTATCATCGATTACAATGATACCGTTAAATTCAAAGTATATTATAGATCGTCTGAATCATCTTCTTGGATATTGACTACATCATCTACCTACTATACTATGAGCTCGATTTATACAAACGGATATACATTTACCTCATCTGATGACGGTGTTGCCGGATTGACGAACTTCATCGAATTCAATAAGAATAATTATGATTACAAAGTAAGGGTATATGCGGAAAACGACAGCACTATCTACAAAGAGATTATCTTTAATGTAGGTAATAATTCTAATACCACATCAAACGGTGATCTGGATAATTTCTACGTGACTGCCGACGACACTACTCCTACCACTTCTCAACGAGTCGATCTTACCGTAAGAGCGAGAGATAATGACAATGCTACTATCACGGATTACAGAGATTCCATCAATTTCAAAGTATATTATAGGACATCAAGTTCTTCTTCTTGGGTACAGACCACTTCTTCTACCTATTATGAAATGGATTCTGATTATACGAATGGATATGATTTCACTTCGTCTGACGACGGAATCGCTGAATTGACGAATTTCATCAAATTCAAGAAGAACAATTATGGATATAAAGTAAGAGTATATGCAGAAGACAACAATTCCATCTACAAAGAGATCACCTTCAATGTAGGAAGCTCTTCTAGTTCCACATCAAACGGCGACCTCGATAACTTCTATGTAACCACTGATGATACAACGCCTTCTACCTCTCAATATGTTGATCTGACCGTAAAAGCTCGTGATAGCGACAATGCCACCATCACTGATTATACGGATGCGATTAATTTCAAGGTATATTATAGGGCTTCAAGTTCATCTTCTTGGACATTGACCACATCTTCTACATATTACACCATGAATTCCAATTATACAAACGGATATGATTTCACATCATCAAACAACGGACAAAAGACATTCACGGATTTCATCAAATTCAATAAGAATAATTATGAGTACAAAGTGAGGGTATATGCAGAAGACGATAGCACTATCTATAAGGAAATCACCTTCAACGTAGGAAGTTCCAGCTCTTCATCCAATTACAATACAGACAATTTCTACGTAACTACTGACGACTCATCACCTTCTACTTCTCAATGGGTTGATCTTACCGTCAGAGCACGTGATGGTACAAGTACAGACACGACATACAGAGGAACAGTCCAATTTGAAGTATATTATAGAGCTTCAAGTTCTTCTTCTTGGACATTGACCACATCTACTAGTTACTATGAAATAAAATCTGCCTATGCGGATGGATACACCTTCACATCATCAAACAACGGACAAAAGACATTCACCGATATCATCAGATTCAAAAAGAATGATTACTCATATAAAGTGCTCGTCTATGATGAAGATGAAGAAAGCGTGGAAGGATATAAGATCTTTGATGTAGGCGGCACATCCAATTCAAGCAATGTAGACGGATTCAGTTCTAGCGAACTCGCTACAGTAGAAAACATCTATGATGCATGGGATGAAATGATAAGCAATCTAGAAAGCACATATTCCGCACTCAGAACAAATACAAGACGGCAGAATATGGTTGATGATCTGAAAACCGCTATGGAAGAGATCATTGATGATGATAGCAATAAGACC
Organism: uncultured Candidatus Peribacteria bacterium; assembly: GCA_964637175.1. Classification (GTDB taxonomy): domain Bacteria; phylum Patescibacteriota; class Gracilibacteria; order Absconditabacterales; family Absconditicoccaceae; genus CAJBLF01. The sequence goes on along the minus strand of CAZWTC010000008.1, from coordinate 11,732 downwards.
TATGACAACTTCGATGACTTCTACAATGCATGGTTGGATCGATACAGATATACTATCAGTGTCAGATAGACTTTAGACCTTAGATATAAAAACCTGCGATATCGCAGGTTTTTTTTGTTTGAAAGTTTCAAACAAATACATATATATCTATCACTGATATTTACCCCGCAAGCAAAGGATGAAAAAAAAAGGGTTTACCCTCTTGGAAGTGATCATAGCCATAACGTGCTTTTTTTTGATATTGGTCGTAATCATCAATATGTATACGAGGATGATCAATCTCAAATACAATATCCAAGCAAAAACAAACGTAATACAAAACACCTACCTCGCCATGGAAAAAATCAGTCTACTCCTCAAGGATTATACCATCGATTATGAAGAGTATTTCAACAGGAAAAATGTCTGATGTGACACATATAGCGAAAATTTCACTCGAGATGTAGGGACAACGGGCTATTGCCAAAATTTCACGGCATACGGAAACAATAACAACATAGAAGGATTCAATCCCACAGCACATAGAGTATATTTCTGCACAACAAACAAAGTTTGAAATCCTCCGTATATCATCTGGAGTCCGGGTATATCAAACGGATCCGGATGCCTCAATACCGGACAGCAATCCTTCGGATGATATCGTCGGCAATTCCGGAACGTATTAGGCAACGAGAATATCATGAAATGACCGGATGCTATTGACGATGCAGATAACACGCAAGAGCTCTACCTCATATCTCAGGATGGAAAATCCAGGATCTTCATCAGAAGAGCGCTCCAAGAAAGCGGAGATCGGAACAACGATGGGATGATCAGCGGAGATAGCGAACAGCGATATACCTTGCAGATATTGAAGCTCAAATGATTTGATGCAGGAAGCAACCATGATTTCGATGTGAATAATTCCTCAGGAGTATATGATGGCAATATCGATACGCGAGCCTGCGATTACGCGCAAGGATTCATTTGTCACGGAAGCTGAGTATGATCGACATACAACGAATATAAGCTTCCTCTGGATCAAAACGACGGATGGGTCAATCTTTTCGAGAAAAATATCACTATCAGTGATCGAAATCTCCTTATATATCCCACCAAAAATCCGCAATATGCAGCGGCAGAAGAAAACGTCCAGATAAACCCGTACTTCACTATCAGCATGAGCAGCAAACTCTACGGTCAGATCCGGCAAAAAAGGCTCGGACAGAATATCGACAATTTTCAAACCACTATGCAGACCACCTTCAATACCAAAAACTTTTATACGAAATAACATGCTTTTCTTGAAAAACATAGGCTAATATTTAGAGTAACATCGGTTATTTCATCGCAAAGCTTTTTATCAATTTATCATTTTATCATGACGGAAGTCATTGCAACAGAACATCAAGATGAACGCGAAGTTCGTATCGCAAAAATCCAGAAGATGAAAGCCATGGGAGTCATCCCTTTTGCTCAATCTTTTGAAAAAAAGAATCTGATTTCCGATATCATACAAGACTACGAAACCAAAGATCATCGCGACATCAACGATATCATCCCTAACCCTGAAATACAGGTCCAGACAGCGGGAAGAGTGATGCTGTATCGTACTCACGGAAAATTAGCATTCGCGAAATTGCTCGACAGCACGGCACAGATACAATTGATGTTTCATCGTGACAACTGCAAGATCATGGTCAATGATAAGCCGGTAGCGGAAATAGGAAACCTGCAACCTGAAACCTGAAATCTGGAACCTGAAGTAATGAGCGCATATAAATTCATGGAAAAAATGGTGGATATGTGAGATTTCATCGGTGTCCGCGGAGAAGTATTCAAAACGCACAAAGGAGAGCTCACGATATTCGTGTCAGAATTCAAATTTCTTTCCAAAGCAATCAGGCCATTGCCGGAAAAATTCCATGGACTCCAAGACCAGGAAGAACTATACAGAAAAAGATATCTCGATCTTACGATGAATCCAGAGACCTATCAGAGATTTTTATTGAAATCTAAGCTCTATAAGACGCTCAGAGATTTTTATACCAAAGAATGATTTATAGAGATACAGACGAATATCCTTGGAAACTCGGCTTCCGGAGCTGCAGCTAAACCATTCATCACGCATCACAACGATTATGATACCCAAGTATATCTGAGGATAGCATTCGAAACAGGATTGAAAAAAGCGACCGTCGGAAGATTTGAAAAAGTGTTTGAGATCGGTCAGGATTTCAGGAACGAATGATCAGATCCTAGTCATCTCCAAGAATTCACACAAGTGGAGCATTACGCCGTCTATCGGAATTACCAAGATAATATGAGATTCACCGAAAACATGTTGAGCTATATCTTCGACGAACTCAAGCTTCCCAAAAAAATAAACGTCAAAGACAAAGAAGGCAACAGCAAAGAAGTGGACTTCAAAACACCGTTTGAACGCATAGATTATATCCAATGAGTGAATGAAGCGAGCGGATTGGATATCACCGCGTATGGCGTAGATGACGCTGATAAACTCAGAAAAGACATAAAAGCCAAAGGGATAAATTTCGAAAAGATGGATAAGATGGGAACCATCACCTTGATAGATTATCTGTACAAGAAGGTCTTGAGGCCAAAAATCATCGGTCCGGCATTCATCTATAACTATCCGGTGATCATGCAGCCATTAGCAAGAGTCTCTGACAGCAATGCGAATATCGTAGAACAATTCCAGCTTATCGTGAACGGACGAGAGATATGCAAAGCATATTCAGAGCTAGTCGATCCTTTGGAGCAGCAAGCGAATTTCGACAAACAAGCTGAAGCCGCAGCCAAAGGCGATGAAGAAGCGACAAGCAGCGACGACGATTTCGTGACCGCTATGGAATACGGTATGCCGCCCCAATCAGGATTCGGCATGGGAATCGAAAGATTACTGGCGATCATCACGGAACAAGACAACCTCAGGGATGTAGTGATGTTTCCGCTTATGAAACCGGAAGCAAAAGATACGGAAGAATAAGATTTTTCTAAAAAAAACTTCCGCACATCTGCGGAAGCATTGGATTATCTTAAGAGCTGAGAAGCAGTTTTACTCGTTCTGCCAATTTAATCTGTTCTTTTATAGAGTTCAATAATGTATCTATCATAAAGGGTTTCTTATGATGAGCCACAAAATGGCTTTTGTATTTTTCAGGGATATCATCATCTGAAATACAGATGATCAAGGAATTCGGACAATGATGATGAATTGTTTCCGGAAGTTCGAAATCATCCAAAATCGGAATTTTCACATTCATAAGAATCAGATCTATATCTGAATATGTAAAAACTGTTTTAAGAGCTTCATATTCAGTGAAAACGCAGATAACATCGAAATACTCGTAAAGAAGAGATTCTCGTAGTTTTTCAGCTACGACATCGTCATCCTCGACCACCAGAATCTTGTATTTCCGCGTCACCTTAATAGATTTTAAGGTAGTTGTGGAAAAAAGTACATCTTCTTTTCTCACTGGTTTTTTCTTTTTTTTGTTCATTGTTTTTACTTTTTGTTTAGATATTCTAATACATATTTACGATAGAAAGTCAAGTTATATAAATTTCTAAAAACACAAATTATTTTCTAGAATCATCTGAAAAATCTTCTGAAATCTTAATATATGTAGAATCTCCGATGTTTGTCTTTTCGTTCGTCAGATGCATAATCGATACCTATGCGAGGAGCAGTCTGGATAGTTGGAATCTTCGCTCCGCCATCCTCTATCCGCAGACCGGTTTTTTCATCAGCAACTTTACCGTTGAATGTCTTATCGATGCCCAATGCTTTCGTCAATTTCCCCGGTCAATCAAGGTTCCTCGTCCCTTGTTCCTTGTCCCTGAGTCCTCTAATGAGGATAGCCGAAGGATGAATTCACGGTCAGGTAACGATATTGAGCATGGAATACATGCCATAAATCAGATAGACATACCGGCAACCAGGAGCGCCGAACATGGGTGCATTGCGCTGAGTCTTTCCATGTCTTGCATGACATGCTTCATCTTCCTGTCCATCATACGCCTCCACTTCAGTGATCATATATCTCTTCACCAGTCATCTCTTTCTGATCACCAAAAATTTACCCAATAGCTCCTGACACACCGTCACAGGATCTCTATCAAAAAATTTTTGTGATAAGATAGTGGTTTTCATGCCTATATGATATAAAATAATAAATAATTTACAATATAAAATCCCCAACATCCGCTAAAATAACCCCGCCAGATGCACGCCAGACACTCCCCGAATTCGAAACAATTCACATGAACGAACCGTAGCGGGACCCGCCGCAGGTGGGGCGGAGGTGAGATGGTAAGCCTTTCGTTTTGAAACGACCGTCCAGATGATTTGCATCTGGCATGATCTTTTTATCCAATATTTTTGCATCCAGGGAAAAATATTGGTCGTGGGGTTTGGGGCGCGAAAAGCCCCAAATGAAAACAACTTCAACAAAACATCCAAAAATAAATCCACACAACACAATAAATAGTTGTTTTTTTAGAAGATTTTTTTATGCTTACACCACTTTAATTGCACTATAGCTATGTTCATAGGAAATCAGGAAAGCATCCAGACATTGACGAGATATATCGATATGTTCTTTGCAGGAGACCCCAAAGCTCCTCATTTTCTGATAATCTCATGACCGCAACATATCGGCAAATCAAGCATAATAACAGATATACTCAAAGAGAAAATGGGCAACTATTTCGTGACGGATGTACTGCAGATCAAGGATTTTTCCGAACAGCTGGAAAAAAAGCATAATCTGAAAGTAAAGACCGTGCCGACATCAGAGACATTCAAAACCTTGATCAAAGAGCAGAATTACCAAGACATCGGTATCAGGGACGTCAATGCTCGGCTCCAGCAATCAGCTATCGGAAAGCACAAAGTGGTGTTTTTGGAAAATATCGAAAGGATGATATCTGAAGCATCCAATGCTTTTCTCAAAACTTGCGAAGAACCATTACCAAAAAGACTGATCATTGCGACAACATCCAATGCTACACAACTTTTGGAAACTATCCTTTCAAGAGCGCTGACCATAAAATTCAATGGATTATCAGACAAGGAATTGTCAGATCGGATGGAGAGCAACAAGATGTTCACCGACAACAATGAGCTCAAGCAGCTCGTCATCAATATGGCTATGGGAAAACCATGAATAGCAAAACGCATCTATGATCTCATCGACAAAGAACCGGAATTGCAAAAGACGCTCGTTGATCTCATCCATAATCTCTCGACGAATAGCAGACGTTTTTTCGCTCACGATGCACTCAAAAAGCTCTACAAATACGGAATACTCGAAGCGTTCATCGATGGTCGGATCGCATATTGCGTCAACAACCATATGGAAGCCAAAGGACAGAGACGACTCGCCACCAAAAAGCTCATAAAGACAAATGTAAACATAGAGAATCTCCTCCTCTACTGACTTATTGAAAGCTAAAAAGATAAACGCTCGCCTTAAGCTCACGATAAAATGATGAATTGATAAAATTTATCGCGAAACTTTTATCACGAACATCAGTGAGTATTTATCATCCGCATAAGCGGACATTTATCGATAGTAAAAAATAATGTATACCATCTGAACATATATCACAGATCCTATCGGCAACAACGAATTTTCTTATCAAGAAAGGATCGCTCTATGATCAAAAGGAAAAATTTTTGTTCCCAATCTGATACAAGGAAACGTAGACAATCTGGAGATAGGGTCAGAGATAGTTTTTGAAGAAGTGATGAATGACAAGCTGATAAGCTGTACAGGACTCAAACAGTTCATCCAGACAGAATATAGGTGAATACCCGTCTACATCGTAGACAATCACAATCATGCGCTTTCATTCTGGTATCAGTATCGTTTCGTCGTTTGATCGTTTAGTCGTTTAGTCGTTCTTCACATCGACCAGCACGCAGACACGAAAGAAAATAATTCAGAATGCAGAATGCAGAATACAGAATCAATAGAAGCTTTTGTAAACGGAAAAACCAACGTCGGAAATTTCATCACGGCAGCAATGAATTCATGAATCATCGACGAAGTCATCCAAATAAGAACAGATTATACTTTACACAACTTGGAACCTGAAACCTGAAACCTGGAACAATGTATTTTGGATATCGACGTAGACTTCCGAGCAGATAAAGAGATCACTCCCGAAGATATCAGCATCATCAGGGAGCTCATAAAAAAATCGAAGCT
>CAZWTC010000008.1:0-5431 GCA_964637175.1 uncultured Candidatus Peribacteria bacterium | reverse complement strand
AAAAAATATTTATTGACATTGTAAGTATTATAATTATAATACAAAATATAAATTATCGTATAATTTTACTCTATAGATAATAGGTATGGCTCAGCATCAAACACATCGTCCAAGTCGGGATGAATATTTCATGCTTTCCGCTATCATAGCGGCTACGCGTGCAAGTTGCATAAAATTCAGATCAGGTGCGGTGATAGTAAAAAACAGAAGGATAATCGCATCAGGATATAATGGCGATCCCCTTGGCGTACCAAGCTGTCTAGAGCAGTGATTTTGCAACAAGGATAAAGCAGGAGTGGAATGGCATGAAAAAGGTTCAGGGCATTGTCTAGCGACACATGCTGAAGCCAACGCCATTATTCAGAATCATCAACAAAACCTGGAATGAGCAACGATGTATTGTCTTCATTTTCCGTGCAATGAATGTGCAAAACTCATCACCTCGTCAGGTATAAAAGAAGTGATATATCTCAAAATGTATCGTGACCAGAATCCCAAAGCCGAAACCATATTTTCTCAAGCAGGAATCACATGCAGACAGATGCAGATAGATTTTGATGCAGCATTGCACATCATAGAAACAGTGATGAAATCGACTAAAGAATAATTTTTATTTGATATTCATTATCATGGAGAAAAAATACACTCGTCCAACCCGAGATGAATATTTCATGGAAATAACCAAAACCATTGGGAAAAGAGCGACATGCGATGAAAACAGGAATGGCTGCAGCATAACCAAAAATAATCGCTTATTGGTCACCTGATATGTATGATCACCGATAGGATTTCCTCATTGCGATGATATCTGACACCAATTCAAACAGATGACTCATGAAGACGGAAGCGTCACCAATCACTGCATGAGAACGATTCACGCAGAACAAAACGCTATATGCCAAGCAGCAAAAAATGGGATCTCCATCGAATGAGCGACGTTATACTGTGAAAAAACTCCCTGCAGGACTTGTGCGATGCTGATTATCAGCTGCGGAATCAGAAGAGTCGTCGCAGAAAAAAAATATCATGCATGAGCAGAATCAGAAACGATGTTCAAAGAAGCAGGCGTAGAGCTAATCTATTTTGACAACTCTGTAGAACAATATGATAAGCAATAATAATAACAAAAAGACAGATTAGGGAGATGTAGACGGAATAGATATGTATCAATCTAATCCGCCTTTATCGGTCTAATCCGTCTTTTTTATTTTACCATTAAGCTGGAGTCTCCGGAGGGGTTTCTGAGGCTTCTTCCTGTTGATTCATTCTTGCTCTGACCGCAAAGATGATAACAAGGATAGCAAAAATACCGACAAGGATTCAAAGGATTATAAGCAGTATTTTCCGCCGACTAGATCATCATGTAGCATTAGCTGATTTGATGGTATCGGCATTAGCGACAATTTTGACGTTATCATTTGGGCAAGCATCACTGACGATGCTATAGAAACCGAGTATTTTACACATATTAGGCATAATCACATTTGTCATATCCAAAGGATCTATTTGATTTGTCTTCACCTCTGCTCCTTCAGCGGCTAGATTTTTTTTGATCACATCGATGATATCCTGAAGCACTTGCTTTCTCTTATCCTGTTGAGACGAATTGGTTTGAGTCGTATCAGATACCACAGATTCGAATTCCTTGAACAATCATTCAACATCTACAGCAAGATTTGACGGCAAGATGGAAAGTATTTCAGCTTTCGCCTGTTGATATTCATTGCCGCCGCCGGCAGCAGATACCGATTTATCGGTAAGCTTGCTAAAGATATCTTCAAGCAATGTTTTTTGATCATCAGTAAGTTGGATAGCATGAGTTTCATAATAATCTTTTACAGAGACCACATTGGATTTTGTATCCATCTGATCAATCAGTCCATCCCTAAGTCATACCATCATGATTCTAAAATCGCTGATATCGCCGGTAGAAGCACCTACATCTTGCATGGTATTTATGAAGTCATTGATCTCTTTGTAGACGATGGTCATTTCCGGAGAAAGATTTGCTTCGAAATCCAAGAACGAAACAGTGAAATCTTTGGATAAAGAAGTGCTATCGGCTTTTGTATAATAGATCCTTCCTATAACGGATTCATATTTCGGTTCATATTTTTTGAGATACAGTTCATTGCACAAGAAATCCTTATCATTATCTTTGACGCCGTCATTATTGCTATCAAAGGCGATATCAGTATCCACATAACAGATTCCGTTAGTATCATCATATATATACAGCAGGATGCTATTGTTGAGATTTTTTCCGACAAAGAAATCGATCGTGCCGCTCGAAAGAGAAACCTTAGGGATAGATAAGATATGGAAATCGCCTTCATTGGCTATACCCGTAGTCATATTGAGCGTCCGCTTCTTGTCAGCCATATTCGCATATTTATCCGTCACATCCATAGAGATGAAATATTTTCCGTAATCGGGATAGGTGAAAGTGAATGCATCTCCCGTAGTGATTACGAATCATGAATCATTTTTGCATTCCTTGAGATCAAGGCAGATAGTCTTATTGGCTATAGAGCCTAAGCTTACATCTCTAAAAATAGCGAGCTTTTCAAATGTATCTGACAAGAGCATAGGCTTGAGTCAGTTCTTCACAACGATAGTTCATCAGACACCTATTCATTTGTATCCTCTATACAACACTGCTGCTCTCGGTCTATATCCAAACTCATTCGGCTGAGTATACACATGAGTGACACGATCTGTTTTTGTCGTCAAATCCCGAGTGCCATCACCATCAAAATCATACTGGATAGTCCTTTCCTTGATGAAGTCGGGTCTATCAGAAATTATTTTTGAAACAACATCAAACGTGACTTCGTCACCTATTTCGACACTAGCAACATTAGATTTCAAAGTTACCAAAGGAATATCAGGTCTGCTGACATCAGGAGGAAAGAAAACCAACGGTCCATTTCAGATGATCTCTTCATTGCTCTGTTGACCATCATCATTATCATACATAGTCACACCAAACATGAATTCACCAGGCACTCTCGGCAATGAAAAGAAAGCGTATGGGATATTTCCTGGAGTGATTTTGGTTTCCAATGCTCTGCTTGGATCATCTTTGTAATAATAATACCATTTGAAATAAGAGATGAATCCATCAGGATCAACAGGATTGGTGGCGCTCACTTTCACTATCAAAGGATCGTATGTATCATTGAAGATATCTTTGGCATTATTTTCTGAAAATCCTACGCCGACCTCATTTCCATATTGCGGAAAGAAAAGGACGACATTATCAAGCTTCGGCAAAGCATTTACGACCTTGAAATATATCCTGGTCTTATCGCTTTTGGAAATCGTGGTATCTTCTGCAGTGAGATCAATATAGGTGCATCCCAATTCATTGAATTTGTATTTGAATGTAGTCTGTTTGAAGATTTCGTTATTTTGGGGTTGGAAGAAAAATTGGAGTCAGAGTTTTTCTCCTTTGGTATTTACCGACAGCGAAGGATCAAGAGTGAATTCCTGATATCTGTCGACTCTATATGCAGGCACGACACCGCTTCATCAGCCATTATCGATACATTCATCATTTTGCGTCAGAATATTAGACGTTTTATCAAGCACAGTGAATCATACGACCGGATAGGTTTTTTCTCCGACAAACACATTTTTGCTCACTTCGTTTTCCATGCCGTCAGATCAGCTGACCTTGAGGACGACTTTGTACACACCGGATTTTTTATAGCTATGGGCTATCCTATCAGTCTGGATGGTCCTTGTGTCCTTATCAGCAAAATCCCATTGATAATTGAGGATAGGCTGATTTGATTTCACTATAAAATTCATCGGATTTCCCCATGGCGTAGCGATAGGAACGACAAATATCTCAGGTCTGAGGACAGATTTTATTTCTATCTCTTTTGATATTTCGGATAGCTTTCCATAATCATCTCTAGCGCTAAGCTTGATAGTCTGTTTTCCAATGCTATTGAATTGGACTTTTATTTGTTCATTGTTGTTTTCCGTAGAGACGACTTTTGTCGTCGCAGGATCAGAAAACGACCGTTCATAGGCTAGATGATCATATCCATTGGTCTTATCGACATCAGAGCTCACAGAAGCATCCAAAATAAATTCCGAAGGATTCTTCCAAGCATTGCTAGGAGTGATGGTGAACTGAGGGATAGGTTCAGTGGATTCAGCATAGACAGAGACTGAATCCGTATTCGTCTGACCAAGTTCATCTTCGACCGTTAATTTTACCGTATATACACCGGGTTTTTTGAATTGCTGTTTGATGGATTTGCCTTGGAAAGTGTTTGTTTTGTTGCCATCCTGATCAAAAATCTCTCGGGTGAATAATTTGAGGCTGGAAACTATGGAATACGAAGGGCTGGAATCAAAAGCGAAGGTGATAGAAGTATTTCATTGGTCCGGTTGCTGCTTGATGATTGCTACCGGATCAGAGACGAGGATATAAAAAGTTTCCGTGATATTATTCGCTTCATTATCGACAGTGGTAAGCGTCAGTTTATATTCGCCTTGTCCTGGCAAAACTAATCTCACCACACTCGGTTTGCCATCTCCCTCCTTAGAATATGCGAATCCATCTTTGGAACTCACGGATCGATTATGAGAGATGATCTGCCTTCCTCCCATCGGCAAGGTAGCTGAACCATCAAAGATGATGCCTTTTTCAGCTTCCTGGATGCCTACTTTTATCCTGCCGTCTTTGACTAATTTTTGTCCATTGGCATACACGACGATATTCGCAGTTTTTGGTAAAACATCGATAGAGATAGTCTTTTCTCCATCAAAGATTCAATCAGTGGATTTATTTGAGCTTCTGACAGTCAAATGGACCTGATATGTCCCTTGCGTAGGAAATGTCGTATTGATAACAGGTCATACACCGATAGTCGTATCCTTGCCATCGGTATCCCTATAATATCGGAAATAATTTTTGGAAGGGATGGTATCATTGGACGGATCAACGCTTCATCTCGCATCAAACGTTACGGTCAAAGGAGCAGGTCACGACTGCGGAGAGACTTTTGCAGAAGCAATCACGGTATATTTTGCATTCACTTTTTTGACGATATCGCTGAATGGCTTGTAGCAATTGGTCATAAACGAAGCAAGCTTTGTCTGATAATCAGTGCTCGTATAGCTAATCAATCCCTGAGAGATATCCAAACATTGCTGATAGGTCACTTTGAATGCGTAGTCCTGAGGAAATTTCGGGAATACGGTTTGAAAGCTTGCATTGAGTTGAGAAAATTTGCTCTGAGGAATCTGATTTCAGACCTTGGTCGCAGCATCGATCTCGACGAAGAGTCAGAGAATCTTATCATAATCCGCCTTGATTTCATAATTCGCTACATAATCATTTGGGATTGTCGCATTGATGTTGCTGATAAGAAAGGCAAGGAAAAGCGCTGCAATCATCAACACACCTTTG
>CAZWTC010000007.1:0-19991 GCA_964637175.1 uncultured Candidatus Peribacteria bacterium | reverse complement strand
GAAACGGCGGAATCTCTACCAGTATTGAATGTAATAGTTCTGAAATAATCTCCGTTATATATTCTGACAGATTACAATATAATTAATCCCTATATCTATTAATAATCTCTTTATTTTTTTGTGCATATTGCAAAGAAAATATAGGGATTTTTTTATACTGTATAAATTATTTTATCTCAAATCTCTAATTCGCTTTTGCTCTCGTACGTTCCAATAACTTGCTCCATAGAAATCTCATCATAGCTATCAATCTCAGGACAATGTAATCGCGGACGGACGACTAATTGCAGGGACGTGGGACGTGACGCATGGGACGTGGATTTTTTATTTTTTCTCGTCCCTGGGTCCTTGTCCCATATTTCTGTAATGTAACCGATTTCCTGTGTTCATTTTCTTGCATGCTCTTTTTCGAGCAATTGCCTATTCACGAGCTGTCTGATCTTGGTAAATCTCGTCCTGATTTCATGGTTATCGACTTTGTGGGGCAACTTGCTGGAAGCAGCCAAAGGCTCGTCATGATATTCAAATAAGGCGATATTGTCGAATTTCGTTTCATCGACGAACTTCACTAATGTATCAAAATCTTGTTTCGTCTCGCCGGGGAATCCGATGATAAGATTCGTCCTGATAAATCTGATCGGAAAGGATGTTTTGATCTGATCCAAAAATTTTTTGATATATCATTCATCATCGATAAATCTCCCCATTTTTTTTAAGACTGACGAACTGATATGCTGCAGCGGAATGTCGAAATACGGGATGAATTTTTTTAATTTTTTCAACTCTTTGATCTGATGCAATGTCACGATATCAGGATATAAGTAGAGGAGCCTGTACATGAAATCTCCCGGTATCCTATCCAGTCTCCTGAGAAGGGTGAGCAATGCGGATTTGCCGAATCTGTCGTAGCCGAATCTGGTCGTATCTTGGGCGATCAGGATGATTTCCTTGATTCCGTTCTGGATCATATTTTCGGCTTCTTTCACAATATCCGGAATCGTCCTGGAATGTAATTTCCCTCTGATCTGCGGGATGATGCAAAAGGTGCAATGATTGTCGCATCATTCAGCGATTTTGAGATATTCGAATTTCTGTTCCAGATTGGTATAGACTCTCGGCGATCCGGAGAACTGAAAATCTCCGTAGTTTGTGCTGTCGTATCATTGCAGGATGTCTTTCAGTGTGACCGTGTTGAGGTCGCCTCGGGAGAGATAATGTACTTGAGAAACAGGTTCCAGGTTTCAGGTTGCAGGTTCTTGTTTCTTGCTCCTTGCTTGTCCCGTTCGTAGCAACGGGGCTCCCTGCTCCTTGAGTTTTTTGTAGTATTGTACGGCGCATCACATCAGATAGACGGTTTTTCAGGCGTTCAAAAGCTTTTTGACCATAGCATCGGCTTCGTCTCTTCAGGAAGAAATGAATCCGCAGGTATTCAAAAAGACTATTTCAGTTTTTTGATCGAAAGGGTCGGTGAAATAGTTGAGCTGATATTCAGGTGTTTTGAGCGACATATCAAAAAGCCTTCCCAAAAAATACTGGCTATCGACCAGGTTTTTGGTACATCAGAGATTGATGAGCGAAACATTGAGATATGTCTGCATAGCGTGAGTTATACCGTAAATATTATTCTTCGCTGAAGACTTCTTCGACTCCGTTTTTGAGGGAATATCATTGCATGAATTCCTTGAGGTGCGGTTTTTTCTTGAGCAGGGTTTCGATGCTGAGGATAAGCGAATCGTAGTTTCCGGATTTAGGATACACGTACGTGATCGGGTCAAGCAATCCGGTCGGTCTGATGATCTGCTCTATGATCTTGTCGGATAATTTCAGCTCGTATTCAGCAGGCGTAGCTGACAAAAAGATAGATTTCGTATCTTTCTTATGCTTTTTCACCAAAGTGATTAACTGATTTTCTCCACGTGCCTCTTTCAATTTCTTATATTTGTTGAAGATTTCTACGTGCGTATTGGAGACGTTGGAATTGATATCAAACGCTTGATCCAAGACGATGTCTTTGAGGTCTTTCCGTCATAGGATTCCCTCCAATTCTTCGAATCTCAAGGGTCTGTGGTCGACTGCCGAAGGAAGCCTGAATCCGTATTTTATCAGGTTCGCCTTCCTAGATCTGTCGCCTCACGGCATAGCCCTGAGCTGAGGTAATGTCATATGGGACTCATCGATGATGAGCAAGAAATCATCAGGGAAATAATCGAAAATCGTATTTGGCGGTTCGCCAGGCAATCTGTTGTCGAAGTAGAGAGAGTAATTTTCTATACCATTGACGAATCATGTTTCCTTGATCATCCTGATATCATATTCCACTCTTTTCTTTATCCTTTCCGCTTCTACGAGCATGCCTTGTTTTTCGAATTCTTTCACTCTGAGCTCTTTTTCGGCATTCATCTGTTCGAGGATCGTATCCAGGTTAGAGACATCCTGCAAGAATTGTGTTGCTGGCCGAAGCGTTACTTTGTTCTTGTTTTCCTTGTGTTCAAAGCTTATGGAGTCTTTGAGTTCGATCAATTCAAGGGTTTCTTCGTTGAAATGTAATCTGTACACGAATTTCTCTGTACTGGAGAAAATATCCAGGATATCTCCTTTGAATTCAAACATTCCATGTTCTATCTTGGCGACGATTGGTTTATATTGCATATGGAGAAGCTGCTTTTTGAGTTCACGGAAATTGTATTGTTTCCCGACTTCAAACTGCAGACAATTCTCTTCAAAGAATCTTTTTTGTCCCAGACCATAGAGCGATGAAGCTGAAGCGACGACGATGACATCTTTCCTGCTCAATAACGATGCCATGGTGGCGAGCCTGTACATCTCGATCTCCTGATTGATAGTCGCTTCTTTTTCTATATAGAGCCCTTGCGCAGGGAGATAGCTCTCTGGTTGATAATAATCGAAATACGAAACAAAATAATGCACGGCATTGTTCGGGAAAAAATATTTGAACTCCGTAGCAAGCTGTGCAGCAAGTGTTTTATTATGTGAGATGATGAGCGTAGGCTTCTGGAGATGCTGGATCATATTGGCCATCGTAAAGGTCTTTCCTGTTCCCGTAGCTCAGAGGAGGGTAGCTTTGTTTTTCCCGCTTTCAAAAAGCGCTTTAATTTCCTCAATCGCTTTTATCTGATCGCCCGCTGGTTGATATGATGATTGGAGTTCGAATAACATAACTAAATTTTAAATTTTAAATTTTGAATTTTGAATTTTGAATTTTGAATCCAGTTTCAATATATGCATTTTATATGCAAAATCCACTGTTAAGAAAATACTTTGTTATAATAAAGTATAATTGACATTTAATAGTAAATATATATAAGAAAATAGTTTTATGTGATAAGCCGTGACTATGAAAAGAAAAGAAACGGAAATACATGAGTGATCAGAGATTTTTCGTAATGAAAAGTACAAGCAGCTAGAATCACTCAATGGCATCGTAGCAGGCAATGAAGATGCTTTAGCCAGATTGCTCTCTATAAGGATTCCTATATATGGATATAAATTTTCTCATCAATTGATTGATCAATATAATATAGAAACTAAAAAATACATCACCAACCTCACAACACATAACGGTCTGGATTTTCATCTCACACAATACAATAAATTTACCAATGCAAGAAGCGTATATTCTCCATATTCTGATGCGTGATATAATGTATACGTCGACTTGCTCTGTGCATATCACGAAATATTCAGAAAAAGACCGATACTTAATTTCCCTGATACTGATGTAGAATGATGGAATCATCAAATAAAGAATCGTGATGTTCCGTTGATGCGTGAAATGATGAATGCTTATCGGGAAGCATATAGTTATCTTCATCAGTATAAATTTTTCCAAAAGGATGCTCAATGAGTTCATCGTATAGTTCCCTTAGGCAATAAGGAACGAATAGACGAATGATTCGGAATACAATGAGATGAAATTATTCTGCAATTCATAGATCATTTTTATGATAGATGATCAACGCACAAGTTTTTTATAGAAAAAGAGCTGATAAATCTTTTCATCCAAATGTTCATAGATATTAATCGTAGAACTTCATGACAAGTAGGAAATCTTAATCTCAAAAAAATATCTGATGTCATCTATACCGTATTAGAAAGTCCTCAAATCAGAGAAAAGGACAGTATTGATATGAAGATTCGATATGAAGAATTGAAGACAGAATAAATTTCATAAAAAAAACCCACCGAAGTGAGTTTTTTCACCCTACCGAAGGTAGGGGTATGATAAGCATGGTTATGCTTCAGATTATAACTTCGTCGATAAATGCTTCGCGATAAAATTTATCAATTTATCATTTCATCGAAAAATTTAATCTTTAAATTTTTCTTTTAGTCTTTTTATGGTTTCAGCTCTCTTAGCTTGTTTAGCTGCTTCTCTTTCTGCTGCGATCTCTTCTCTTGTTTTCTTGACCTTTCCTTCTTCTACGACTTCTTCATCTTTTTTAAGCGTTTTGGATGCTTTATGCTTAGCTAGTTTTTCTGCTTCTTCCGGATCTTGTTCGACTTTGACCGCTACATCTTTTTTAAGTTCTTTGTATAAGAAAGGGACGCTGAAGTTTCCGAGTGCGGTGATCTTTTTTTTGAGCTTCAAGTAATGCGGTTCGATTTCTGTTCCATATTTGGTATTGATGGCTGTAGCGATATCGTTTTCATCTACTTTTGCGTACAGGGTGCCATCGGCATTAGCTTTCCTTACAAGAACGATACCTTCGTCATTGTTGAGCTTTGCAAATAGATCTTCTAGTCCAGAAGCTTTCTTTTTCCTCTCAGCTTCTGCAGCTGTCATCTTTTGAGCGAATTTATTCTTGTTGTTTGCATCAGCTAGGACAGCGATATTTTTTGGTAACAAGACATTTCTAGCAAAAATAGGTTTTACTCTGATGATTTCAAACTTTTCTCCGAGATGTTTGTCGCTTTGTAAGAGAATCACTTCAATCGTCTTGTTCTCTGCTTTTCTTTTTGGCATCGGTATATGACTAAATAACTAAAAGACTGCTGTGTAATGCTTTCTGCTTGATGTTAAATGCTTGATGCACAATAATGTGCTTTATGCTTCTTGCATCATGCTTCATGCAAATTTGAGCAATACACAAAAAAATGTGGTGAATGATATATACGAATTCTCACAGCAATTTCAAATGGAAATTGATCTATTTTTGCATATCGCCTGTTCCCTTGATACACCGAATTGTTTTCGAAAACTAAAATCATTTCATTTTGCCTGTTTGTACAGGAAAATTCATGCTTTTAGTTTCTCAAATCATTGGTATAACTCTCTCATCGAAAAAATCCTTATTGCGGATTTTTTACGTGTTCGAGTATAAGTACTTCTTTTATCTGGATCTTTGCGTTGAGGAATAGGGTCTGTAAAGCATTTTGGGCGTTATTTTTCGCTTCCTGAAGGATATTCCCGCTCAATGCTTCCTGGATCATCAATTCGCCGGCTTTTTCTCTGAGCTTGTTTTCGATCGCTATATCTTGTGGTGTTATGATGCCGAGCTGAGTGCTTTTGGTCGTCCCCGTAAGGCTGACTCAGAAGATTTGAGGCGCTCAGAGAAAAATAGTCACCGTTCCGTCACGAGAGACATCGATATCTCCTGTGGTGATATTTTTGATCATATATCCTGCACTGACTTCTCCTTGGACATCCAATACCATCTTATCCTTGAATAATGCGCTGCCGACAATCTGATCTACTCCGATACCGGGGATAAGGCTGGCTAATTGTTGCTGTCCTTCAAGCGTTTTAGTGAACGTCTTTTTGACGGTTTCCAGTTTTTCCAGCGTTTGCAGCTGTGTCATGATAGAGCTTGTGGTCTGTTTGATGACGGTCGCTCATTTATATTGCAACCATAGCCAAAAACCATATACACAGACAAGCGCAATCAGAAGGAGTATAAGATAACGTAAGAGACGTTTCATGATACATGATAAAATGATAAAAGCGCTACGCGCGATAAAATGATAAACCCATAACCTGTAACCTGTAACTTGTAACTTGTAACCATATTTAGCTCATCTTAATCAAATCACCTATGAAAAACAAATCAAATTTTTTCAAAAAAAGATCCTGGATGCGGATCGTGATTTGCCTCCTTCTTTTGGGTGCGATTTCTTATATCATAATCGATCGTATTCACGAAAAAAATACTGTTTCACAGGTATGCAATCAAAAAATATGCTTTGCCGTCGAACTAGCTCGTACGCTGGATGAACAGCATCTAGGGCTCATGCATCGTGAATCCATGGCAGAAAAGAGCGGTATGCTTTTTATATTCCCCAAACTTGATCTTCATGATTTTTGGATGAAAAATACGCTTATCCCTTTGGATATGATCTGGATCGACGATCAATTCAAGGTCGTCCGTGTATTGACAGCTCAGCCGTGTAGAGCAGATCCATGCGAAATCTATAGGCCGGAAATCTTTTCAAAATATGTCTTGGAAATCAATGCCGGCATCGCAGCGAAATACGGAATCACCGAATGAACGACAATGAAGCTTAGACTATTAGGACTTTAGAAGCTTAGATCTTAGACTATTAAATGTTTAAAAATTAAAAATTGTAAATTTAAAATTATAAATTTTTATTCCCTTCTTCTCTCATTTTGTTGCCTAAAAAACAGAGATTGACATGAAAAGATGTGATTTTTATCACGAGAAAAAGGCAGTATCTCAGCCAGGGACTGTTCGGATTTTTTTATATCAAGCAATATCCCGGCATCAAATACAATCAGATATCTTCTCACATCACCATCAAATTGTCAAAAAAATCCGTAGTCAGGCATATGATCAAAAGAGCGATCATGCAGCGCATCCAACAGCACAATATCGTAAAATATCCTATCAACGATGCTTTTTATAAGATTTTCATAGTTTTGTCCAAGGATCGTGTCCCGCAGATCGAACAAAAAATTGCAAATTTCACAAAAAAAGATACAATTACATATATCCAAGAAGAATTTGAAAAAGCACGGAAATGATTCACCGACAAACTCTATATCAAAAGACCTTAGAACTTAGACCTTAGAACTTAGACCTTAGACTATTAGAGGTTTAGAAATTAGAATTTTTAATCATTTAGTCTTATAGTATGGCATTCATCCATAAAATCATCAAAGGAAGCTCTGACTTTTTCAAGTCCATAAAATCTGACAATAGGAAACAGCTTTTGGAGTTGGAAAAATTAGAAAAAAAGCTTGATGAACAGCAAAAAGAGGAAAAAAAGGTAAGCTCTGCTCCTTTTGTGATTACCAATAGGATGTTCGCAAAATTTCGGATCATCGGGATTCTTATAATTTTCATAGGATTGTTTGTATACAAATCATTAAGCATCATCTATCTTATTTTCATGGCGTATATCCTTTCCCTTGCTATGGAAGCGATCATCGATTTTTTCCAAAAAAAATTATCCTATAGGGGAATAGCTATCGCATTGGCGTATTTGCTTGTTATCCTCTTTTTTTTGTGAGCTATGGTGTTTATCATTCCATTTATCCTAAGTCAGATTTCAGATATCATCACTATCTTTATCGGAAATATTTCGCATTTCCAGCAAACGTTAGCTACAAAATCCCTAGTCGGCATAATCCAGGATATGCGTCGGCTTCCATGAAGCCTCAAGACAGCATTGCTTGATTCTTTCAGCAATCCGGCTGTCGTATCGTGAGTGCAGAGCCAATTGGAACAGAATATCTCTCAGATAGTGAACCTCGGAACATCCTATGCAAGGAATATCGGTAATATGGCCGTAAGCGCGGTTTGATCGTTCTTTACCTTTATCACGCAGACGTCCATCGTACTGACCCTTTCCGTATTGTTTTCTATCCAGAAAGATGCAGTGATGAAGTTTATCGCAAGGCTTGGCGGAGAAAAAAAATATAAATTCGTATACATGAAGCTTGAAAGGATATACAAAAAGCTCGGTATCCGGCTAAAAAGCCAGTTATTGCTATGCATTTTTATCGGTGCAGCGATGTATATCGCATTATGGATACTTGCGATCTTCGGAATCGATCTCCCTCAGAAATGAGCGCTTGCGGGCATCGCAGCCATGACAGAATTCATCCCATATATAGGTCCTATCCTTTGATGATTGGCGGCAGCATTAGTCGCATTCATCAACTTCGGCATCTACGGAGCATTGATTGTGATCGGTGTGGTATTGCTGATCCAACGATTGGAAAATAATGTGCTCGTCCCTTTATTGATGAATAAGACGCTCGGAGTGAATCCGGTAGTGATTTTCATCAGTATGATCATCTGAGGGTTGATCCTCTGAATGGTCGGCGTCCTTCTGGCTGTCCCTATCGCAGTGATCATCACCTTGATCCTGGAAAAGACGTTTGACGAATAATTAACTCAATTACGAATTACGAATGATCAATTACGAATTTATGTTTTAAAATTCAAAATTTAAAATTTAAAATTCAAAATTTCATGAAAAAGAAAATTTTGTTATGATATTACAATATGCTTGGCAAATTGGCTCACGCATATATCGCAAAACATAACCCGCGCATCATCTGAATCAATGGAAGCGTAGGGAAAACATCCTGCCGTATGATCATCCATCAGACCTTGCAAAGATTCCTTCCAGATAAAAAAATATATACCTCTCCCAAAAATTTCAATGGAGAACTCTGACTTTCGCTCTCTATCTTCCAATGTGAAAAACGGGAGCCGAATATCATGTGCTTTGTGATGACCTTGATAAGATTCATCTGGAAAAGATTTTTCTGATCCAAACCCTACGATATCATCCTTTTGGAGTACGGAATCGATCGTCCCGGAGAGATGGACTTTCTCGTAAGCATAAGCAAACCGCATATCGGCATATTCACTGCCATAGACGCGGTGCATTCCGAGCAATTCGGCAATCCTGCTGAGATAGCGAGAGAAGAAGTGAAGATGCTGAAGAATACCTTGGAAATATGATTCCTCAATGCCAACGACGCATACGCGATCCAGCTCAAAGACCAACTGCATATCGATTATCTGACCTATCAGACCGAAGGGAATGATATCAAGGCGGACATCACCTTCAAAGACGAAAAGTTTTTCCTTTCGGATTTCAAAGGGGGAGTCGGTGTGCAATTCCATCTCCGGATCAAAGAAAAGAAATATGCTGTCAGCACCAACATCCTAGGCAAGGCGAATTACGGCTACATCGGTCTCTGACTCGCCATCGCAGGGATTTTGGATTACCAATATGCCAAGGCGGAAGCGAGACCGGAAAATCCTGTCTTGAGAAACGGTTCGCACGAAGAGCTCAAGCTCACCTATCAGCTGCAGCCGGGAAGATTATCAGTATTCCATGGCATAGAGAATAGCGTCATCATAGATTCCACCTACAACGCTTCACCGCTCAGCGTAAGGAAAATCATCAACACGGCGCACAATATCAAGATGCAATTATTTCCGCAGAGAAAAATCCGGCTTGTCTTGTGAGATATGAGAGAGCTCGGCGATCTCACGGAAAGGGAACATAGGATGATCGCCGGATATGTCTCACAGGCGGCGGATCGCGTGATCCTGGTCGGAAAATATATGACGGATTATCTAGCCGATGAGCTGGAAAAAGTTTGATACGACAAAGCCAATGTCTACAAATTTTATAAAGCGGACGAAGCAGGCAAGCATATCCAGACTATGCTCAAAGAAGTCGGTGACGAATGCGTCATCGTCTGCAAATGAAGCCAGAATACCATTTTCCTCGAAGAGGCAGTCAAACATTTCCTCCTCAACCCAGAAGATCAGCACGAGCTTACAAGACAGTCCGACTGGCGGTTGAGCAAGAAAAGTAAGTTTTTTGGATAAATATTTTTTTTATTTTTATTAACTATAAAAAAACATGAAAAGTAATGCAGTGAAATTATTATTGGGTGTTGTGATTATCGTTTTTTGAATTTTTATATATGAACAGTATATACATGTTTCTCAAGATGATTTTCAAACATATAAAAAAAACATGCTTCATTATTTTCCTGTATTGACAGAATCTATGGATGAAAACATGCTAAAGATGAGTCGAGAACATAATTGATATAGTTATACATGAAATGATGTATATTATCAGGGGCAACTTTTGCCAGAAGCTCATGCAAGGACATTTATAGCTTTAGAAGGGTATGGTATAGATACGCAAGCAAAAATGCTCTATAAGTGAGAAATATCTTTATCATGATTAGATATATCAACGTTAAGATTTAATGATGAACTGCCATTGTATATCCAGGACAAAAATTGATATTATTTTGTTGCACAACAACCATGATATATAATGCTTTGAAGTACAAAAGTAGAGATTAAATCTTTACAAAAATTATGAGATGTGATAGGAAAATTGCGTAGTATCCAAAAACTTGCTCCATATTTTGCCAGAGATGATAAATCTCTCTATTATATGTGACATAAATTAGCAAACGTTAATCCAGATACTATTATTCCTGTAGTTTCATCTTGAAGTGAAGATTCAGATTATTTTATGCAAGATGAAAACATTTTTATGGGATTATATGAAATATCAGGTGTGGATATTGATTCTTTTGTAATAGATCCTGATAATCAGACACTTGCACATGATAAATATCATACGTACAAAAATGGAGAAATAGTGAAATAAATAAGAAAAGTGTTGATTTTTGATTTTGAATTGCTAGATTCACGACTATCAAAAATAAAAAATAAAAATATGGACAGTAGTTGAAGTAATAATTATTTTTAATCATTATTGAAAATAATTGAGGAAACATAAATCGCCTTATAAAAAAGGATTTACATAAACCTAATGTTAAACAAAAAGAAAATTATTATGAAAAAGCTTTTTTTGAGAGTGTTCTTGTTGATTATTATATCTATTGTTGTAGTTTCTTGTGAAAAAAAACAAATTACAAAAAATGAAAACATCGACAAAAACATAGAAAAACCATTAATTGTTCCTACAAAAAGTACGAGCACATGGAATTATTATACTGTGTCCGTACCAGTTCAAATTAATCATTCGATTACTCCAGGAACTTTTATGCTGGAAGTTGGTAATACTGGTACCAGAATCGTAACAGTTTCTGTTTATCCTAAAAATGGTACTAATGTGGATTATGGTAATAGAATAACCATATTTGCCGTGGACATAAATTTAGGATATTGCGTAATAAAAACATTATCGCTTCCTTCTGGATACGATGGAATATTAATTACGTTAACAAAAAATAGTCCAACGGGTGGGTATATTAGTGGTACTGTTTCAGTGACTAAGTAATTGTTTCTTTATTCTGAAAATAGACAGGGGTATCCTGTCTATTTTTTCTATTCCTCTTCTTCTTCCTCAGTTCCTGAGGAATTTTTTAGTAATGGCATGAAGCGGAAATATTCGAGAAGTTGGAGTCCGGTAAATCTTCCGACAGCGATATTGAGAAAAAAAATCAGTAATAATATTTCAGGAAAGGCGAGCAAGAGATGTTTTAATCCTGTCCGATAAAAGAGCCCGTAGACAGTGAAAGAAACTGCTAAAAATTCGATGAATGCCACTCGTCGTCCAGCGCTGAAGAGCTTAAATCATTCGTTGAAGACTTTGTCGCTTACGAGGACGATGAAGATGATCGGGAAGATGATATATCCGTTTGCAAAGAGCGTGATATCGATCCGATTGAGTCAGAGGATGGCGTTGAGTCAGAATACGATAAGCAAAATGAAGAAGTAGAGGATGACCAAAAGCGCGCTTTTGGCGTTGTGAAGCAGATAGATCCTTTTGTTGAAAAGCCTCATAAGCATTTTGGTGACCAATCAGATGCCAAGCAAAGCAAGGCTGAACGGTATGCCGAGGATCGACATGGAGACTGCAAAGAGCAGAGGACTGTAGATGCCGAAGACGGAAAATCCTACGATTTGTCTGAGGACGCTAATCAGCAATGCTCCCAGTGACAAGACCAAAAACATGGTGATAAGCTCGACAGGGAATCCGTGATAGATCAGACGGTCGACAAGATAGGAGATAGGCAGATATTTGGGAGTCTCTTGGAATGAGAGAGAAAACGGCGTAATATAGTCTTCGTGATTGCTTATCTTGCCGAGAGAAAGCGTTGAAAGGAAATTGAGGAGCTTATCTTCCGATAGCGTATATATTTTCGTTATTTCCAGCGGTTTGATGTATTTGGCCAGCATCCTCTTGAGGAAAAATTTATTGCTGCTGGTGACGAGATAGATCGTCTTCTCTTTGAGGTTGAGATTGTCTGAAAGCTGTAGTTTGCCGAGAAGTTGGAGAAGGATGTCGAATTTCGATGTATTGATGATCAGTATGTCCGCTTTTTGGATATCAGCGATATTTTCCGTTATCTTGTTTTCTATCTCTGCTTCAGAAAAATTTTTGTTCTCTGAGATGAAAATCTCTTGGAGCAATGTCTTGCGCTTATCGAAATTCTGCTGGAATCCGAGATCGAATTCTTCTCCTTCTGCTCAGAGATAGATGATGGTGTCGGTGTAATTCACTCATCTGGTCGGAGCAGAGCAGTGGCTTTGTCATGCACAGACAGCAGACGTGAATTGCGCTGAAGCGCTAGTGAACAAGAATGCGCTCGCAGCGAGCAAGGATATGAGAGTGAGGATTTTTTTCATACAGATAAGGGTAATAAAATGTTATATACGAGCATTACATGTATTTACCACTTTTTTTCAAGGTTATTTGACACATTCGAAATTATGAATATACTTAATATGTTTATATTATCCGAATAATTGATATGTTACATACGACACCATCTTCTCATGAAGCTCAAGCATTTGAGAACATCGTCAATAAAAGCAAAGAAACGATTTTCAACGCCAAGACGGTGGATATTTTTGAATTAACATTTGCTTATGATCTCAATCAAGGAAAGTACTTCAATAGGACATTATTCACTGATTTTGCATGATTATCGATCAAAAATACCCAGGAGGAATTATTTACTATAACTAATTCATTATTGCATCTTAAAAAAATACATATCCAGCAAACAAAAAATGAAATATTGCAACTTCCAAAAATAGAAGGTAAAAGTGAAATACTCATCTGAACACTTTCATATATTGAGAAAATAATAGATCTTACTATCCTCTGATTGCCTTTTGAGATAGAAAAAATTGGATATCCGCTTTCATTGTCTTCACAGGAAGTAGAAGAAAGGACAAGAAAAATGGAATCAATAGAAAAAGAGCTTTTTGGCTGAAATATAAGGGAAAATCCTCTAGAAGTGATGAATTGCTATAGGAGTCTGGAGAAAAAAATAGACAAAAAAAATTCCATTATGACAGAAAATCAGAAAAAGATATGTGAAAAATTATTATCATCCATCAGGCAGTTGCCTGTTTTTATAGATATTGAATGAATATTTAAAAGTAGGCAAAAAGATACGAGAAAAATGGATTACAAGAAACAGTTTGATGATAATAAAGCCTTGTTTGAAAAAAAAATCAACAGAAGTGATTATGTAAGAATATTCGAATTAGTTTTTGCTATGTATGAAATCATAAAACCTATAAAAATAGAAAAGAGGAATTCAATATATGATTGAGATGACGCTTTATATATTCCTGATGATAAAAATTATGAGACATTATCACTTCAAAAAGTGTTAAAACTCATACAGCATGAAATAGAAAGGCATATGATAAGTCTGGAAAATAATGAAGAAAATGTTTGATGATTTAGATGAGGGAATAATCTCTTTATGGAAGAAGGAAGTGCAATGATAATGGAATGAACATTAGAATGAAAATCATTGTCTGAATATGCGTGAATATCCACCAGTTTGCCGAATTTGCTAGCTGGAGAAATATTACATGGTGATGAATATAAGGAATTCCTATCAATTTTTTCACAAAAAGACATTGATAGAAAAAAAAGATTATATCCACTACATCAGAGAGGGGTCCTACATAAAGATACCGTATATACCAGATGACCAAAAGCTGTTATTGAATACATCATGCAATGATGAAGTCCTAAGGATATATATATTTGACGTTTGCAAGCAAAAGATATCGCTAAAGTGAAAGAAAGAAAAAATATAAAATATCCAAAATTAATATCAGAAGTGATTATCCAAAAACTGATAAACAACACCATTAATGATACTGAATTCAAAAATTTTATAGCAGGGAAATATAACTTCCTTACCGAAGATATTATAAAAGAAAAGATGAATAATTTTACGCTTGATCAAAAGAAAAAATTACTCGAAATATTGAGGATCTTTAGAAAATAATTATTTTTTGAAAGCCGCTTTCAGAATTTCTTTTGCTACATTCCTAGGTTTTCCTATAGCAGGGTAGTGATGTCATCTCAATCATGGAGTATGATTGACTTCTATGATGCCTCATGTTTGTTGTTTCAATGGTTTAGTGATGTCTTTGGAAAGATAATCTATTCAGCAGACTTTGAGTCATAAAATTTTGGATGCTTTTTCAGCCATTCTTTTTATTGTTGGATGTACATTATCAGTTATATCAACTGATATCCCTCATGTAGAAAGATTAGCGTTTTTTCTTACAAATAGTTTTTTATTCCTAGGAAGGATTGATTGTAAAGTGAATCATTGGCTAATGAGATAGTTTTTCAATTCTGTATCTATGGATATTTTTGTAAGGCTTTTATCATGGGATTCACCTCTCAATGGATTCATATTCTCTTTTTTGATGATATCTTTTATCGTATGTTTTCAATCACCGATAATAAATGCAGGAATTCTATTCATAGCTGCAATAAATTTATGATTGATTACTAATAATCTATGATCTTTTCAAGGGAAAAACTCCTGGATGATCGCTTGATGTCAAAAAGAAAGCGCATTTTTTATGGCTTTTTTTATATCTGTTTTTGTCCTTATATTGACGCTGACTCAATTTCAATGCTCACCTGTTGTCGGTTTTATGACTAATGGGAAATTTATATCTGCTTCTTTTATCATTTTCATAGCCGTATCTATAGGCTGTCATTTTTTTATTACGATAGATTTGGGTACTCTGATCCCATGTTTTCATAACATAAAATAAGAAAGCGTCTTGTATCTGGAAAACCTAACTCCTAAACTATCATTCACTCAACAATCTATGTTTTTAAAGAGTACTGTTTTCTCTTTGTTTTTTATTATGAAAATATCTAATTCATCAGAAACGATCTTGAGTGTGTATCACATTTTTTTTGCTTCGTTTGCAATCAATAATGCAGAAATAGATTTCATCTAACTATGTGAAAGATAAAAAGAAATCAACTAATCATTGGCATATGTTTTTTAGGTATTTCTTGTTTTTCTGATAATACCAAGTTCAAGGAGACGTATTTATCTCCAGTAAATATCGTTTTCTTTCTTTTTTGCAATAAGCAAAATCCATGGAAAATATATTGGTATCACTGATATTCAATTCCTTATATATTTTTTTTATGAGAGATGATAGTGATGCGGGAAGTCTCTTTGATGATATATATGTCTGAGTTCCTCAAGATCAAATATTGCTCCTAAAATCTCATGATTTAGGCGTCCTTATAGTCATCTCTATTATATTTTTTCCCGCAAACATGCATCTTATATCATGATTTCCTTTTGTCAGTCATGGATATCATTTGCTGAAATCTTTGAATTCTTGCACGATGAAAAGTTCTTCCAGTCAGATATATGTCTGTCTTTGTTCTAGCAATGTTTTTTTGTCGGCTAGTGATATACCTTTCCCTCAATTTGCTCTCAACGGTTTTATAATGATCGGATTGTTTATTTCTTTTTGGGAAAGAGTATTTTTGAAGAACGAACTTAATAAAAATGTCTTCGGTTGGTATTTTCTTAAAAACAGATAGTTTTCATATTTATCATTGCCAATATGTGCTATTTTTTCAGAAGGAGTTATGATATATTTTTTGAACAAATCATATTTGTATGTTGTTCATGTGTTCTTTCTATTCCAAATAATGTCAGGATAAAAATCTTTATGAATCTGTTTATATGCGCCGGAAGATTCCACAATATCATACATGGTAAAACATTTTTTTTCTTTGTCGTAATGATGAAAACTTCATCTAACCAAATTAATACCATGTTTCTTAAAATATTCTTGCATAAAATATTTAGCCCCGTAAAGGTCTTTTCATTTGGTTTTTCAAAGATTTCACGCTTCAATCAGGACGTTTAACATGCTATGCTATAAAATCTAAATCTTCTATTTTTATCTTGCTCTTGTAGAGCTTGTCCGGGCTATTGCCTTTTTGTATCCATGTATCTATTTTTGAAAATCCATCCAGATAGATTTTATCTTTTTGGAATCCCACTCATTTACTTTCTCCAGTGTTGATAAGTCCTCTTTTATTCCTTAACACAGTCTTGAAAAGCTTTTCCGTATTTTTCATAGGATACATGAACTTACATAGTTCAAAGCTTTTGGTGAAAGACATATTCTGAAGCTGTTTGGTTATGAAATATTCCTTATAAATGCTGATCTTATCATAATCTTCAGGCAATATCTTAGTTGCATTATAAATAGCCAAACCTTCTTCGTCCTTGAGATAAAATCCAGTTCCGGATTTCAAGATATTCCATCACGATTTCAGCCCATTAAGATATCTGACGAGATGTGTATCTATCTCATGAGCCAAAATGGAAAGCAATTCTTTTTCTCTGAAGATCCCATGTTTTGAGATGCTGATTTTGATGTTTTTTCCCATGATCACCGATATCCTAGAAAGGTTCGTATAGCTGAAGACGATATCCACTCCGTAGATCTTTTTTTCTGCGAGATATTTTTCTATGGTTTTTTCTATTTCAGACAGCGTCAAAGGTTCTCATAAAAGCTTTTGATTGTCCTCTTTGAGCGCGAATACTTTTTCTTTGGATATTTTCAATAATTCATCATCGAAATCGCCGAAAAGCTTTCTATTGTACAAGGCTATAGCATCAAAATCCTGCTTGCTATATGCGAGGATGAGATTCCTTCTTGTTTCCAGCTCTTCAAGCTTTTCGAGAAAAAGTTTTTTAAATCAGCTGGTAAGCTTATTGAGCTGTTCCTGAAGCTTGGATATTTCATCTTTAGCTTGGATAAGCTTTTGCTCTTCAGGTCGTTTGTATTTGAAGATAGGATTATATTTTCCATGCAGAGTGATGAATTTATCGAGTTCTGCGAAGTAATTGAGCGGTCTGAGTCTGGAGGAAAGATTGAGTCTTTTATTCAGTCTTTCTATTTTTTGATCGATGACATGGAGCTCTGCGGTTTCCAAGGGCTTGATATAGTTCGGATCTACGATATCTACGATGGCAAATGTCTTGTGGATAGGTTTGATGAGATAATAACTGGCTGTTTTGTTGCCGAGGATGATCTTGTTATCAGCCAGGCTTTCCAGATTAGAGAATTTCGCTTTTTTCAGGATGATATCATTTTCATACAGATCCAAATACCGTTCTCTCTTGTTCTCTTTGATTTTGTCGAATAATTTCTGAGACATATAATTTCATGATTTATTCAGGTCGACTTCTACGATGACATCGAATTTCTCTTCTTCCTCCTTTTCTTTGATGATGAATTTCGCATATTGCGAAAGATAGAGGAGTTTGCTTTGTCAGAGTAAGTCGGATTTTTCAGGAGTGAAGAGGCTTTTTGCTATCTCGACTCATTTTTCCGGATCGACGACTTTGAGATCGGCTATCTTATCCAATACGTTTTTCAATTTGGTGTCGCTCACTTTCTGCACTTCCAATCCGGCTCTTGCATTGATCTCGAGAAGCTTTGGTCATTCATTCGTTATGACCCGATCCAGAGCGAGATATCCTATATTGACGAAATATTGCACTTTGGAGGAAAGGAAGAGGATATCGTTCCGATAAGGGAGTTTCTTGTTTTGGAACTGAGAGAATCTTTTTGGGAATCTGGTTTTCCGGATCTTATTCTTCCAGAGGAGCGAAGTGATTTTCCCGCTTCCCACTTCGATGCCGAATCCTAAGCCTCATTGAGCGAGATTGGCTTTGCCGCCGGAATTTTTGGTCGGCACTCTGATCATGGTGGCGACGGGGACGAGATTGAAGACGATGACTCTGATATCGGCCAATCCGTATTCGCAGAAATCCTTGAATAATTCCCCGGCGACCAGCTTTTCTTCGATGATGATCTTGTCTCATCCGAGCGTCATGGAATATTTTCCATCGAGGATATCCAGCAGACGTCTCCTGAATTCTTGGTCAGTCAGAAGCTCTTCTCCGATCTGATATTTCCCATCATGGTGATGATCTTCGAATTTCTGGAAAAACATTTTTTTGACCTGGGCTCATCGTTTCTGGAATCTGCTCTTTTTTGCAGGGATATGCTTTTCTTTTTCAATAATTCATTCTGGATGCTCTTCTTCGATATACTTGACGATATATACGCCTTGTCCTTTGCTTCATTGATTCGGCTTCACGACAAAATTCTTTTTTGGCAGATACGCGAAATCAAACTCATAGAGCTCTTTGCGGTCGGAGATGATACCATAGGTTTTAGCGAACGGAATACCTCTCTCTACGAGAAAATCTTTCGTTTGGAGTTTATTATTTGCCAGACGGATGCCTTTTTTGTCATTGAACTTTTTGATGTAGAGCAGGTTCCTCGCATTATTGCCGAGGATGCCGAAATCCAGCATAGACTGAGTAATTAAGGGTTGAAAGCTCAAGATATTTTATCATTTTATCATTTCGTCGTTTTATCGTTTGTTCGTTTATCCGTCTTATAGTCAAAAACCACCTAAAATCAACTCTAGCGCAAAAACCATCTTTCTAAAAGTTAAACTTGACTTATTATATAATATTACTAAAATCCGTAGTAGAAAATAAAAATCGTAAAAATATAAACATAAAACATAAAAATCTATGAAAAAATCATTATTCATTTTTGTAACATTGATGATAGTCTTTGTTACGGGTTGTGAAAAGAAGCTTCAACAAAGTTGGTGGGACAAATTATGGTTTTCCGAATCATACATAATGGAAGATTTAAATAATAAGCATAAGAATACCATCCTTCCAAAAATAGACGATATAAGAACCACTATCAAAGATTATGTAGTGTGGGATAAAGACACCATCGCCATTCATGGACCAGGTGGCTACCATCCTACTGCTGATAAGGCGGTTCAAGTTTGGCTTGATGCTTATCAAAAAGAGCTCATGTCAGATACGACCAAGCTAACAGACAAAGGAGAGTTAGCAAACATAATTAAAAAATATTTAGAGCTTCGTAGAAAACATGATGCTGAACGATCATTTGTGAAAATGCGTTTAGCGATTCCCAAAGAGATCTATGACCAAGATGAACATTTCTGGGAATGGTTTCTCAGGAGTATATGTGACTACCTTACAGATCAACTTGGTGGTCATTGGAATGATGGAGTGAGGGATTTGGAAAAAGAAAAGATTATCTATAAGCTTCCGACTGCGGATGACCCGAATGATCCTTGGGGCTGCAATTGCTCAGCGGTCACTAGGTTAAATTCATGGTATTTCGATTATGCCGAAGGTCCATCGAAAATGATGAAGCCAGAAAATTATAAGCAAGTGATAGACGATATGCGTCAGAAAAACGCGCAATCGTTGTATGAAAAATTTACGAAAATTCCTGATCCAAACTTCCCGATAGGGAATGTCGAAGATTATAAGACCAAAAAAATATTTATAAACGGTTCAGAATATTATGTTCTGGACTTGCCTGTTGTACAAATGCATGAATAGTACAAAGGCGAAAATATATAAGAGGCGAGTTGTTATTCGCCTCTTTTTTTAATTGAGACCCAATGAAAAACTGAAGTATTGAGATTTTTCATGAGGTCGAAATTATGGTTGATCAAATATATAATTAATACATAGTGATTTGGTCAACCATATTATTGAGATATTCGGCATATTGAATTGAAATCATCAGCGAATTTTATAGACTAACAGTGACTTTATTTTTTTGTTTGTTTACATGCAATTATACCTATATAATACGCTT
>CAZWTC010000006.1:0-20725 GCA_964637175.1 uncultured Candidatus Peribacteria bacterium | reverse complement strand
GGAGCGAATATTACCTTTTATCTTTCTATGACTATATGGATAATAGACCAAGCAATACCTTCAATAAAGACAGAGCGTTTATGGTGTATCTTAACGAAATGATTAAGGCGCCAAACATTGTTATTGTAGATGAAACAGGAGTCAACTTATGAACGTTTCCGAGGAAAAAAGCGCTCGAAATCGCAGAGGAACAAGGTAAGGATTTGGTGCAAATGAGATATGATCAAGAGACCATGACATCGACAGTCAAGCTAGTAGATTATGGAAAATATATGTATCAAAAATCAAAAGATGATAAGGAAAAAAGGAAGACACAGAAACCGACAGTACTCAAAGAAATCAAAATCAGTTATGCCATCGGGGAAAATGATCTCCAACTGAAGATGAAAAAAGCGATCGAATTTTTGAAAGACAGATATAATGTAAAGTTTTTCATCAAGTTGAGATGAAGAGAGAAAATTTATGCAAACAAAGCTATCGAAAAGCTTATAAAAATAAAAAGCGACTTGTCTGAATATGGAAAATCTCAATTTGAGACTCCAAAGCAAGAAGCGCAAGGATACAGCATCATTTTATTCAGTAAATAAGTATTATGGGAAAATGACTAAAGACTCATTCATGAGCGAAAAAAAGATTCAAGCTTACTGCCAGCAAAAAAGTATTGTTCAAAAAATCTTGCAACAATCATTTGTTGACCAATAAAGGGAAAAACAACAAAAGCGATGGATACGGCAAAGTCTTATCCAAAACATATGAAAAAAAAGTAAAAACTTTATTTCCTTATAACCAATAATTCAGATGGTAAGAGTAACGAGTGGACTTCAAAGACAAAGAAGACACAAAAAATGCATCAGGCTTGCAAAAGGGTTCAGACTCGGAAGAAGCAAAGTATACAAGCAAGTCAGACTTGCATTGGTCAAACAATGACAACATGCCTACAAAAGCAGGAAAGAGAAAAAGAGAGATTTTAGAAAGCTCTGGATCGAAAGATTGTCTGCGGCAGTAAAAGAAAAGGGCAATAAATACAGCACCTTCATCGGAAGCATGACAAAAAAGAATATCGCGCTTGATAGAAAAGTCCTTTCCAATATTGCTGTTGCATTCCCTCAAGTATTTGACAAAATATACTCAGAAGTAGTAAAATAAAACAACCACTACGGTTGTTTTTTTCTGCCCGGATGTGCCAATCTTGCCCAAAAGCACAAATGAAAATGAAGTGATTTTGGATGCAAGATTGAGTATCCCGCATGAAAGTTGCGGGAGCGGAATTGATATACACTTTAAAACATAGGATGATCTTACCCGCCCGGATGGCGGAATTGGTAGACGCACAGGACTTAAAATCCTGCGGTAGTAATACCGTGCCGGTTCGATTCCGGCTCCGGGCAAAAAAATCATTTACGTCCATGGCTGAAACACCTTATCGACCTGCCAAGCAGCTCTAGAAAAGTCGTTTCTGTACTGGGCAAACACTTTAGACGTCGAAATGAATGCTGAGTAAGACGTATAAAAACGTATACCGTAAACGGTATGGCTTCGACATCATAAAAACCTCATAAAAAAACAAATGATGCTTTTATTGTGTCTCAGACCAAAAAAGTCTTGCATTTTGATGGAATAATTATATATTCACACGGCTAAAAACTTTTTTTTATTTATCAATTTTTTATTCATGGGATTTACTATACGAAGAACCTGAGATCTCAACACCAACGAAAGGATGATTTCTTTCTACAAGAAAGAGCTTTGGGCATCTCACATCTTAGATAAAGCTAAAAAGCAAAAGCACTATAACACTAAACGATATAGAAAATTTGTTTCGTTCAAATTTCCTAGTGCAAGAAGATATAAAAGGCTTAAGGCTATCGTTTCTGATGCATATAGAACAAACAAGAAAAAATATAATACCCTCGCTCAGCTTGGAAAGATTGTATAATGTCATTATAAATTTTAAATTCTTAATTATAAAGTAAGGATGTATGCTGTTGTAGAACTCAAAGGACACCAATATATTGTACAGGAAGGAGACACTATCACTGTTGATAATGTCGATTTGGACGAAGGAGCAAAAATGACCATAGAACATGTTCTTTTGGCGTTTGACGATAAGGGTGATAAAGTGATTGTAGGTACTCCTTATATCGCTAAAGCCAAAGTGGAATGCGTAGTAGCAAAAAATCAGAAATGAGAGAAAATAAGGGTCATCAAATTCAAAAGAAAAAATAGATATCAAAGGACGATTGGATTTAGAGCACATCAATCGCTTTTAGACATTAAAAAAATCGACCTCCATGAGTAAAGAATGAGTTTTGGAACGGGACGGAGAAGTTCTTGAGGTTTTACCTGCATGATTCTTTAAAGTAAAACTCAAAGACGTAGACACTCTTGTTCGTTGCAAAAAATCATGAAGAATGAGTCAATCAAACATCTCTATCATCACCGGAGATCGAGTGAAATTGGAAATCAATCAGTATGATATGAGTCAATGACGTATCGTATTCAGATATAATGACTACAAGAACACTGCAATAAATAAATAATGTGAATATAATAATCAGCTTTATTTAGTATTATCCACGTAAGATGAAAGTTAAATCCTCTCTCCACAAAAGATGTATGTATTGCCAGATAGTAAAAAGAAAGGGAATACTCTATGTCGTTTGCAAAAAAAATCCTAGACACAAAGCAAGACAAGGATAATTTTATTTATTTGTTTTAAAATCCGCATGTTTAGATTGTCATGACACGTTTTACCAGAAAATAAATCCATCTGGATCTGACTTACTGCTGTATATGGTATTGGACTCAAAAGATCCAAGACTATTCTCGAAAAAGCTAAAATCAATTACCTCAAAAAGGTAAAAGATATTACGGAAGACGAACAGAAAAAGATACTTGAACAAATCCAAAAATATGTTCTTGAGAATGATCTCAAAAGAGAAATAGCGTTTGCTATCAAAAGGCTCAAAGAAATCAAATGTTATAGAGGCATGAGGCACAATCTCTGACTTCCTGTCAGAGGTCAGTTGACAAGGAAAAACGGGAAGACAGCAAAAAAGCTTCTCGGAAGATCAAAAGTAAGACCAGTCTTGAAAAAATAATAAGACGGATTGGGTCGATAGAGACGGATTAGGAACACTATCTATCTCATCCCAACATAATTATTTATCATTTCAACATTTTATCAATTTATCATTGTTTCATACATGGCTACACCTGTTGCTGCAAAAGCAAAAACCGCTACTCCAAAAAAGAAAAAGGACATTAAATTGGATAGCTGAACTCTTCATATACAAACTTCTGACAATAACACTATCCTCACCTTAGTCGATGAAAACGGCAATAAAGTGCTCGGATGAGGTACGGGGAAACTCGGATACAAAGGAAGTAAAAAAAGCACCCCATATGCTGCTGAGCTTTTGACGAAACAGATATTGAAAGAAGCTCAAGGACTCGGACTCAAAGAAATAGGAATAATCTTCAGATGAGTAGGTCTCGCAAGAGATGGTGTCTTCAAGGCTATCAACGAAATAGGGCTTATCGATATCAAATACATCAAAGAAAATACTGCAATCCAGTTCGGAGGATGTAAATGAAAGAGGAAGAAGAGAATTTAATTGAATGTAGAATGTAGAGTTCATAATTCAGAATTAAAAAACATAAAAAATACCTTCATTATTCATTTTTAATTATTAATTGTTCATTGGTTATGAGATATACGGGACCTAAATTTAAATTATGTAGGAGAGAGCAAGTCGATCTTTTCTGATCCAAAAAGTATAACGTGAAAAAGAACAGAAGCTTGCCTGGACAACATGGTGCCAACATGCAAAGATCTTCTGAATATGGAAAGCTTTTGAGAAATAAGCAAGTACTCAAGAGAATGTACATGCTTTCAGAAAGGCAGTTTGTAAGACTTGTCAAAGAACTCGCCGGCAAATATGCAAAGAACAAGAATATCACTCATGATACCGCCCTTTTCCAATTTTTGGAAAGAAGAATGGACGCTATCATTTATAGGTCATGACTTGCAAAAACCATCATGCAAGCAAGACAGATGGTCAATCACGGTCACTTCTTATTGAATGGCAAAAAACACAATATCCCATCATCATTGGTATCTATCGGAGACAAGATCAATCTCAAAGATAAATTAAAAGATTCTGCGCTTTACAGCCAAAATGCTGCTGAAACAAAAGGCAAATTGCCTTCATGGATAAAGCTGGATAAAGCGGCAAATGTCGTAGAAGTCCTCAACGATCCTCAAGTAGGAGAACTTGGATTGCCTGCTGATCTTTTGAAAGTCATCGAATTTTATGCGAGAGCGTAGTCTACCAAGACGTATGCTTTGGCATAATCTTATATACAATACAAAACAAAAAATTTTTACTCTTTATTACTCTGCATGCTGGATATACAAAAGTTCATCTGAGCTCCCAAAATCATCGTCTCAAATGTGGACGATAGAACTACCAAGTTTGAGGTAAAATATTTACCAAGATGATTTGGACAGACACTTGGAAATGCATTGAGAAGGATCATTTTGTGATATAGCGCTTGATGAGCTATTACCGGGTTAAAGATCAAATGAGTAAATCATGAATATCATGTTATAGATGGAGTAAAGGAAAGCGTTATCGATATGATGTTGAACTTCAAAACGCTCCGCTTCAAGGTGGATGAAAAGGCTGATAATATCCAATGGATATCACAAAGATTTTCAGGGACAGGAATCTATACTTCAAATAATATCAAATTGCCTGCTGGTATAGAGATCCTCAACGAAGAAATAGATCTTTTTGAAATAACCGATCCATCGCTTGAACTCAACATTGATATAAGGATAGAAAAAGGATATGGCTATTATAGCATCGATTACCTTAGAAGCCGTGATAAAAAGGATGAAGATATGGACGCAAATATACTCTTGATTGATAATGAATTCAAAGTCATAGACTATGTGAAATATGAAGTAGAAGAAGTCATCGAAGACTTCACAGGATCCACCAAGGATTTATTGACGATAGAAATCAGATCATGGTACAAAGGCGTCTCACCAAAGGAAATCATGATGTTTGCTGGCGAAATATTGGCTTCTTATGCTAAATTATTCATCTTTGATAATGTATATATCGATAGATCATTCCTCGTAGATATCGAAGATCTCGATAGAGTGCAAGACAAGCTCCACGAAGAGACCAATATCAAGACAATGCCTATTGATGCGCTTCCTCTCAGTGAGAGAACAAGGAATGCATTGATCAAAAACAATATCCTCTACGTAGAGGATCTCGAAAAGAAAAAGAAAGGCGAACTCTTGCTTATGAAAGGAGTAGGTAGAAAAGCTATCGATGAGATCAACAGTGCGTTGGCAAATATAGATAAGGCGTTGATAGGATAATAGACTTTTAAATATTATAGTTTGGTATCATGAGACATAAGGACAATAAAATGCTCGAATTACATACAGGAGCCAAAACAAGACAGGTGTTTGTAAGACAGTTGTTGACCAATCTTGTAAAAAACGGGAAAACGACTACTACGCCAAAAAGGGCTAAAGTGCTTAAATCTGAAGTCGATTCTTTTTTCGCTAATCTGATCAGAATGAGCAAAAAGCTCAGTGAAAAAGATGCAAAAAGAGAATGCATCAGATATATCAAATCCAAAATTTACGGAGAAGCTGAAGGGAAAAAAGTATTGAATGTGCTGTTGCCTAAATATATAGCATCCGGAGCTACCTCAAGTTTCGTAGCCGACTACAAATTAGGATTCAGAACAGGTGATGGTGTTCAGAAAATATTGCTTAAATTACTTTAGACGGATTGGACCGATAAAGACAGATTAGATGGATTAGATAATCCTATCCCGTCTAATCCATCTATCTCATCTTATATTCATTTAGTTATTTAATTTGAAATATTTATCATGGAATTTACAAAAAAAGATCTCAATAAGACACTCCGAGTAAAGCCAGCTGATATGGACAAAAATAGGACTTGGTGGAGGATCGATGCAAGCGGAAAGACGCTTGGAAGATTAGCGGTCGATATCGCAAAATTGCTCTTGGGGAAACACAAGACCTATTATTCTGATTTTCGGGATGCAGGCGATTTCGTGCTTGTTGAAAACATCGATAAAATCAAAGTGACAGGAAAAAAACTCCAGGACAATGTCTTGTATGCATATAGCGGATACAAGGGAAATCTCAAACAAGTAACGCGAGATTTGCTTATGAAGAACAATCCTGCAAAACTACTTACTGCAGTCGTCAGAGGGATGATTTCCAAAAATAAGCTCAGAGACAAGAGGATCAAAAGAATGAAGCTTGTCGTCTGAACTACTACACAATTCGATCATTTTAAACCTATTACCCTATCTAAATAATGGCGAACAAAGAATATACCTATGCTATAGGAAGAAGAAAAGAAACAACTGCTGTTGTTAAGCTTTTTGGAAAAGGAAGCGGTAACTTCATCATCAAGACATCCAACGGATCACAAAAACCGTTAGCGGACTATTTTGGTGGAAACCTCTATCTTCTCGAATCTGCTCTTTCACCGCTCAATACCCTAGGTACTGACTACCTCAAAAAGTTTGACGCTGAAATCGTCGTCAACGGATGAGGAATAGCAGGACAAGCAGATGCTATCAAGCTAGGATTGGCTAGAGCATTGATCGAATGGAATTCTGAGCTCAGACTCACCTTGAAGCCGTATGGATTGCTCAAAAGAGATCCAAGAATCAAGGAAAGGAAGAAACCAGGTTTGAAGAAAGCGAGAAAAGGACCAACTCGGTCAAAGAGGTAACATGAATTCAGAATTTAGAATGCAGAATTCAGAATTTATTACTGCTATATTATTTACCGACTATAGTCTGTAATAAGACAAATCATTCGTTATTCATTATTAGTTGTTAGTTATTCATTATATTGCAAAAGGCTCTTTGGAAAAAGAGTTTTTTTGTTTATTCAAGATTGACTTTATGTAATAATTATTTATATATGGTATATAAATAAAAATAGAAATGTATGGAAAAAATACTCTTCATTACATCTGATGACAGCATAGATTGGGCATTCAAACACGAAATAGAATTATTAGAAAAGGATTATGAATGCCATGTAGTATCTTCTTTATCTGCTGCACAAAAAATAGTTCAAGAAGGAGTCGATACAGTCGTTATGTACCCATTTTATATAAAATGGGCAAATTATAACATTTCTGCACGTGAAGATTTACGATGTTTTGCCGGCTATTATTTTTGGAAACAAGAATTAGCTGAGAAAAAAATCCCAACGATAGTCGTGGATTTTCATATGCAAATCAATGACTTTATGGAAGCAATCATGAAAATGGAATGGAAAGAAGATCATCATGTAGTTTTCTTTAGTCATGATGGTCGATGGAAAACGGCGGCAGCATTGGTTGAACTCATTAAAGATTAATACATATACATGCCGTAGTCTTCTGCGGTATGTTTTTTTGTTTTTCTTATGTCTTTTCGTAGGAAATTCGTTGAAAACAAATGAGAGATATGTAGTATTCATTCACGTGAAGCAATTCAGATTTTATTTTTTTATTATATGAAATTATGAATAAGGATTTATTTTTTCTCGGTATCCAAGGATGCGGGAAAGGGACTCAAGGGAAATTGCTGTTAAAGGACCTTGGCGACAAATATGATTATCTGGAGATGGGACAACTATTCAGAGCCATCATGTCCAATGATAATATCATAGGGAATTTCTGCAAGAATATCGTGAATAGCGGCGGTTTAGTGGACCACTTTGTAAGCCACGATCGGTTTCATACCGCTTTGCAGATAGTGACGAAGAAATGAGTCGGCCTTATGGTCGATGGATTTCCAAGAGCTATGGAACAAGCTGAATTCATGAGCAAAAAGATGGAAGAATACAAGAGAGATTTCGTCATCATCCATTTTGAATTGTCCAAAGAAAAAGCAGTCGAAAGAATGATGAAAAGAGCGCAAATCGAAAATCGTACTGATGACACCATCGAAGCTATGAATACCAGGATAGACGCATTCATGAATGAGACATTGCCTGTAATCAAACATTTCGAATCGTTAGGAAAGGTGATTACGATCAACGCTGATGGAGCGATCGAAGATATCCAAGCTGACCTCAGGAAGAAATTAGGGCTTTAATTCCAACGATTCCCATATGGCAAAAACGCTCAATAGAATCAAGATAGAGAAGATATGATACGGGTGAGTCTGACTCGCAAGGATGAGCGATGGAAAAAGAATCCTGATAAAATGAGGCGCTCTGCCGGGAAGCATTGTGGATCTGAAAATAGTGAAGCAAAAAAAGGATTACGTAGAAGCGCATATCACTCATATCGTTGAACTTGATCCAAAAATCGTGGATGGAGAGATTTTCTGTCCGCACTTTTTTTCGTTGCTTCAAAACGAAAAGGGAGCAGGGAGCAAGGAGCAAGGAGCAAGTAACCTGAAACCTGTGACCTGAAACCTGTGACCATCACGAAAAGTAGGCTGCTGATGATGCAAACGACAAATGCTGAGCTATGCGAATCAACTGAAATTGAAAGAAGATATCGTCAATGATGCATTTACCAAGATCAAAAGGAAGCTGCCAGAATTACAAGTCCTGTCCATCATCGGATCACCGAGCGAAAAAAAATATAGGAACAAGATAGAATTCAGTTTCGGCAAATACATAACTAGGGAACAGGTGACAGGGAGCAAGGAGCAAGCAACCTGCAACCTGCAACCTGGAACTTGTAACAATGTTATTTTGTCTGATCGGAGTGTCGGTTTTCATAAGCAAGGAGAATTCAGCAAGATCATAGACATCGATGATTGCGCGCTTATCTCGGACGAAGCGAATGCGATTTTCCAGCATATCAAATGACTCTGCAAAGCATCAGGACTCCCCGTCCATGACCAGATGACCCATCAAGGATTTTTCAGACATATTGTCATCAGACAAGGAACACAGACTGACCAATTTCTCGTCAATCTTGCTGTCGCGGATAACCAACTCAAAGAGAAGAATGCTCCGAAACGGAATGATTTCCTTGAACTTTTGAAACAAGATGCATTTTTGAAGGAGAAGGTGACCACCTTTGTCATCACTTATAATAACGGATTGGCGGACATCATCAGATCGCAGGATTGCGAAACAAAAACATTTTGGTGAGAAGGATCCATCTATGAAGTCCTTCAGTTCAAAAACACCAATATAAAGTCTCTGGAAGCCCAGGTTTCACCTGAATCAAAAATAGAATGATCATCGCAGGAAGCAAACATCGATGTCACCTTTAGGATATCGCCTTTTTCATTTTTTCAGACGAATACGCTCTGAGCGCAACAGCTTTTCAGTCAAGCCATGAGCATGGTCGGATATGTCGAAGGAACCATTCTGGATCTCTATTGCGGGACAGGAAGCATCGGAATCAGCTTTCTCAAGGTCGGAAAATGAAATAAGCTTGTAGGGATCGAAATCGTGGAAGAAGCGATCACAGATGCATGGTACAACGCAAAGATCAACGGTTTGGAAGACAAGGTGGTCTTTCTTGCAAATCCAGCGGAGAAAGCATTCATACAGACACCGGAAATCAAAGAGAGATTAACTGATGTAGGTCTCGTCATCATTGATCCGCCAAGGGATGGTCTGCATAAGAACGTCGTCCAAATGATCTGCGACCTGAAAAAAGAATCAGATTTCAAGTTGTTATATATTTCATGCAATCCGGTAACCATGGTGAGAGACATAGAGCTTTTCCTTCAATGAGGCTTTACTGTCAAGGAAATCCAGCCTGTGGATATGTTTCCGCAGACTCATCATATTGAATGCATTTGAGTCTTGACTTAATCATGTAAATATATATAGTATTTTCATCACATTTTATGTATTTTGTTTGGTTGATGAAAGAACATACAAACAAAAGGGAGAATGGATCAGAAGACACATGAAAAACCATCAATGATGGATGCTGATCAAGAATCCAAAGCCTGCAAAAGGAAAAGCGAATTAATGATCTGACCAAAATCTTGACGACGATCAACAAGAAAATCAATACGTTTGAATCTGAATATGCAAAAACATCATGTCTCATCATGGATATGGAAGATTTTTTTGATGCAGAAAAAAAACAGCTGAACGAGTACAGAAAGAAGATACAACATGACAATTCAGCTGAGATGTCAGGCAGCAAGAAGAGAATCACCGCTCATGATATCTATGATCATAGCAGATACATCCAAGATACTTTGGAAGAAATGGATCGAAATCGTCAACACATGTGCAGTACATTAGCATCACTAGCAAATAAATTTTCTGAAGAAGAAGTAAGGATGGCATATAATGCCAAGAGCAATAAATTTTGTTTTCTGTTCCAGAAAATTTACGACGATATTTTAGATATCGCTTTTGAACA
This sequence comes from uncultured Candidatus Peribacteria bacterium, assembly GCA_964637175.1. Classification (GTDB taxonomy): domain Bacteria; phylum Patescibacteriota; class Gracilibacteria; order Absconditabacterales; family Absconditicoccaceae; genus CAJBLF01. Next base: position 10,304 of record CAZWTC010000006.1, on the reverse strand, counting down.
GAGACAATTAGTCAAAAAAATCAGATAGACGATAATGCTTTACCTATTATATCTTTTGATATGAAAGAAAACATCCGCAAAAAAATCGATGAACAGCAGAACAAACCGCAAAAGAGCGATCTTACAATCGGCGTTTCAGCTGATGAATTAGTGAAGAACCTTGAAGACGATTTTGCTGTTGATACATATATAGCACAAAGCTGTGAGATGATGGAACACACCATAGATCAACTAAGAAACCTTTATAACGAAGAAAAACAGACCCTTTTTTACTATAAAATGTCGGTAGAAAAGAATATCGCATCTGCATCGGATATTTTTGATCATACGAATGACTTACTGAAGCAATTGGATGCTACTGAAGAAGAAATCTATGCATTACAGAAAAAATTGGAACAAAAAACAAATCTTTTTTCTCAGGAAGAAAAAGAAGCATATACTATTAAGATACAGAAGATTTCTGATACATTCATGCACGCTATTTTAGAGGTTAGAAACATCTGTTATGAACAAAAACAGCTTATCGACGACATCAAATAAAGAACATCTCTTTTTTTAGGTATTGTTTTTTTTGGATATGGAACAGCTAAACAACAACAGCGAACAGCATAGCAATGACAGCTTGCAGCAAAGCAAAAAAATTTCTGAAGCATTGGTAAAGACTTTCGAAACTTATTTTGCTGTTACAGAAAACATTGAAGATTATTGTATGACACTGAACTACCTCACATCCAAGATAAGAGATTATTATGAGGAAGAAAAACAGACTTTAAAAAACTATAAAAGGTCATTGGCAGCATGAAAGATTTCGCCAGTGGCTATTTCCAATCATACTACTATCATTCAAGCAGTATTGAAAGAATTGGCAAAAGCCTTTGATAACATATACAAAGAAATGAAAGACGATGCAAGATTCTTTAAAAGCATAAGACTTTCTTTTGTCCAAGAAGATAGAAAAACTTACAGCAAAAAGATATATGAATCATATACAGCGTTCAAAGATATTTTTCTTGCTATGCAAGATATCGCTTTTGCCCAGGAAGCGCTCACAAGGAAATCTTAGCCTCACATAAAGCATTGATAAATTTTTCAAAAACGATATGCTAGAAGCATGGTATTTGAGACGCAATGAAAACTTGAAGTGTTGAGAGTTTTCATGACGTCGAAATTATATTTACTATCCAAAAAAGTCCGAAATGTAATGAGGAATTGTTGTGATAGTAAATATATATTCTTCAATCAAAAATACGAAATATATTTTTGAAGAAGAATATATATCGATGATTTTTGATGCATAAAGTACGAGTACCAACGAAGTAGTTTATGATTTCAAAAACAATCGATGTTTACTTCATGGATTTTCCCTATGATAGCTCTCCAAAAACATGTTTCCCTCAAATCCTACAATACTTTTTCTGTAGATGTACAGGCAGATTTTTTTGTAGACATACAGAACGAACAAGAAATATTCGATCTGATTTCGATGGATGTTTTTGCTAGCCAACCGCGTCTGATCCTCGGTGGATGAGCCAACATCCTTTTCACGAAAGATTATCATGGGCTCGTCGTAAAGATCTCTCTGATGGGCAAAACAGTCGTGAAAGAAGAAAACAATCTCGTCTATATCAAAGCAGGAGCAGGAGAAAATCGGCATGAAGTGATGATGCGAAGCCTTCAGCAATGATATGTCTGAGGAGAAAATCTTGTCCTTATCCCTGGTCAGGTATGATCAGCTCCGGTAGGAAATATCGGCGCATATGGCAAAGAAGCCAAAGACATCATCCATGAAGTGGAATGAATCGACCTGATGACGAAAGAGAAGAAAACACGAAACGCCAGTGCATGCAAATTCGGATATCGTGATAGCATCTTCAAGCAAGAGCTGAAAAACAAGGTCATCATCACCGCAGTGACATTCGTTTTTAATAAACAATCTTCTGACTATATACCCAATATCGAGTACGCTGATATCCAACAAAGCATCCTCGCTGCGGGTAAAAATCCAGCGACTATTTCCGCTCAAGATATAGCGGATATCATCATCGCCATCAGGGAGAAAAAATTGCCTGATCGGACCAAGATAGGGACAGCAGGAAGTTTTTTCAAAAATCCTATCGTGGAAAAAAATCAGTTTGAATGATTGGTATTGAAATATCCTCAGCTGAAATGAAATGAGATACATATTTCTGAATTATGAATTTTACATTCTGCATTTAAGTTATCTGCTGGTCAGCTCATTGAACTAGCAGGCTTCAAAGGCAAATCAGAATGACAGGTCGGTACCTATAATAATCACGCGCTCATCATCGTCAACAATGGCGGAGCAAGCGGTTCTGAGATCCGAGCATTCGCGCAATCCATACAAAAAAAAGTCCTAGAACTCTTCTGAGTGATTCTAGAACCTGAAGTCATTATCTTATAAGACTAAGGGACGAGGCGAAAGATAGAAAGTTGAAAAATTTTTTACTTTTTGCTTTCCGCTTTTTACTTTCTGCTAATGATTAGTAGAGATAAATATATCTTAGTGTATCTGTTCATTTTGTGTAATTACATCAGGTTTGTAAGGCATCTCCTTGTGTTGGACTAGCTAAAGCTGCAACTTGGTTTAATCCAACGCTCATGCCGATTTTAGTTATTGTTTTACATAAGGCGATATTGTTGAGCTCTGCTGCTGAAGTAATAGTCGAATGGAATACCCGATTTGATCATCCTTCCGTTTCTGTAGCAGCCATAAGAACGAATCAATTTCCTGCTATTCATCATTTTTTTACTTTTACATATCCATATTGTCCAGCAGCTACATTGTTGATACCTCCAAATGCTCTATCACTGGTAGGATCAGTCGGTATGGTGCTCATTCCTGCTGATATCAATTCTCCTGAAATACCAGATAATCAGCATCAATCTTCGCCGCCAGCACATGTAGGATATGTTCCCTTGTCTATCTGATAGGATACCAATGCTGCCGCCACCTGGGCGAGATCAGCTTTTCTCGCGACATCGTTGGCTCTGCCTCTGGCACTTGAGAGCCTAGGAATAAGCGCAGCTGCTAAAATACCTATGATAACTATTACTATAAGCATTTCTATAAGCGTAAATCATCTCTTTTTATTTTTCTTAGAAAACATCAAATACCAAAAAATAGTAAAAACGAGATTTTTGTCTGTTATAGAGATATGAAATACTGAGTGAATTTCAATATGAATTTGGGGGAGCCGTATTTTAGCGCTAGCTATTATTTACAGCAGTATTTTCCAGGTTCTTCCTGGACCAAAAATCATTTGATCTCCAATGCCGTAAGCATCTGGATGAGCGATGAAATATCCATTCAGCTTTTTTGGAGCAAGGTCTGGATCGTTGTTCATGGATCAGAGGAAAGAATCGACAAAAGTCATTGTTCTTGGTCGGTCAGAAGAATCGTGGTTTGCGGCCTGGAAGAAATATGTTTGGAAGAGAAATGCGTGGAGAAGAATTTTTTGAGATCAAAAAGCGTCTGTATATCTCCGGTTTCTATACGCTTGAGGACGCCTTGGCTTGTCGGAGAGAAGATGGAGCCCGGTGTCGCGTACACAGGCTTTTTCATAGCTATCGCGCAATCGACGGTGATCAGGCTTCCGGATTTTTCTCAAGCTTCTGGCAAAAACAAAAAGTCAGACAATCAAGCGATCAGGCGATTCCTCTGAGGAAATGTATAGATGCTCGGTTGTTCAAATAGCTTGTATTCAGAAATCACCAGTCCTCCGTCAGCTATAATCTCGTCAATCAGCGTATGATTCGGTCTTCTCAGATATCGTCCGAGACCTCATCATAGCACGGCGATGGTAGGGATATGTTGGTCGAGAGAAAGCTTGTGACAAAGACGATCAACGCCTTCCGCCATTCCGGAGATCGTGACAAAATCATATTCAGAAGCACAGGCGAATACCGTTTCCATGACTCTCTGCCCGTAGGCCGACATCATCCTGGGTCCTACGATACCGAGAATCTTTTGGTTGAGCAGGGAAATATCTCAGAGATAATAGAAAAGATGGACCTTGGGTCTTATAGGCAAAAACTTGAAATGGACATCAGCGTCTGAAGCCATCATAGCATTGATATGGTTTGTATCAACTCGCTCTTGCAGCTTGGCATATGTGACGGTGTCGTACTCGATCTGCCCTTGCTCTTTGAGCTGGGAAAAGGTGATTTTGGGATCCAAAGAATACAGTATCGCTTCGTGATGCATGGTCGTTTATGATACATAAAATATTTTTTGCAAGTATACTGATGTTCTTGTTTTTTTCAATACTTACTTACTATAATTCTTTTGTCAAAAATATAATTGACAATAGTTTTGTTGGCATTTATGCTTGAAATACTATATAAATTTAACTACAATTCCGGCTGATCGAAATTTTTTACGTTCTGTGAACACTGTCATGTTAGTGAAACTAAATAATATCATCATGTTTGCGCTGATCGCCTTCTTCATTTCTTGGATACTCTATCCCATCTATATCAGCATCCTCAAAAAATATAAGCTCGGAAAAACTATCCGCGAATCAGCGGTTACGTGAGAACAATCTACAATCTTCACCCAGCTCCATGAACATAAACAAGGAACGCCTACGATGTGAGGCGGTATTTTTTTGGTGGTCATGGGACTGATGATAGGCGTTTCCTGTATCCTCCAAAAATACGGATTCATAAACAATACCTTGTTTAATAGGCAAGAGACCTACGTCCTGCTCTTTGGATTTTTCAGCATGGGACTCATAGGATTGGTAGATGACTTCCTCAATATCAAATGACATGGCGCAGTGAAATGACTCAGCGCCAAAGCAAAACTCATCGGTATGGTCGTATTTTCGGCTTTCATCAGCCGATGGTTTTATAGCAGGCTAGGCATCGATTATATCAATTTTCGGCCGATCGCAGGCAAAATCTCTCTCGGAATCTTTTATCCGATACTGACATTCTTCATCACTATCGCGATCGTCAATGCCATCAATATCACCGACGGACTCGACGGACTCGCAGGCGGACTGATGACGATCATACTTTTTGTCCTCGCCGTCATCCTGTTTTTCAATCAGACCTATATCGCGACAACGCTGATCACCATCATCATCGCTATGCTCGTGGCATTCATGTTTTACAACATCCATCCCGCCAAGATATTCATGGGCGATAGCTGAGCGTTTGCTCTGTGATGACTTATCGCTTCGCTCCTCTATTTCCTCAATATGAGGATGGGGATCATCATACCTTTCATCATTCTCTTCATGCTCTTCATCATAAATCTGAGTTCAAGCTTTCTTCAGATATTTTGGAAAAGATATTTCAAAAAAAAGCTATTCGCCGTTTCTCCGCTTCATCATCTTTTTGAACATAAAGGCATACATGAGACCACTATCGTCATGAAAGCGCGGTTTATCCAATGAATCCTTGCAGCGATAACCATCATCATCATCTTCTACCAAGTAAACAAAACGTTCATAAACTAAAAACAGATACTAGATCCAAGAACCATGTACTCATAGAATATTTCAGTTCATGTATCGCACATCGTGCATCATACATCTTTTAATCATTTAGTAGTTTATACATGGAACCATCAAACAAAGCGATCAAGATACTCACTATCATCGCAAAGATATTTTTCATCTGACTTTTGCTCCAGTTTTTTCTCCAAACACTGGTCACCTACAAACTAGGTTTGGATTGAACATTCTGGAAGATCGTCTGGATGCGGAAAGAGATCATCATCATAGGATTGCTGGGGTTTCTGGCACGATATTTTCGGAAGAATAAAAATTTGAAATCGTTTTTTGAAAAATTCCCCTTGAAGAATTTTGTGCGAGTGTTCCTTGCGACTATCGTAGTGAGCTTCTTAGTCTCCGTGTTCATCAATCATAGCGGAGTCGGAACATGGATCATGTCCATCAGATACAGCATGATAGGGTTTCTGATTTTCATCATATTTTTTGCCATCACCATTGTGTTTTTTGGAGCCAGAGAGATCAATCTCGTCAAACGATATAGCAGAATGATGAAGACCTTGCTTGTGTGAAGTTTGTGTCGACGAGGAATAATTTGGTTGATCCCCAATCTTTTGAAATTCGCAGGATACAATCAATTCAACTATGAAGGCGATGTAGGAATAGCGCCTCCGGCTGCATATTATACGCAGTACGATAGCGGATATGTCCGCAACCAATTTCTCTTTGAGAGACCGATCAGCCGAGGATTTTTCCTGATAGCTCTTTGGCCGTTGTTCTTCGTCCTGTGCTTCAAAAATAAACCGTTGAGAGACAAGATCCGACGAGGAAGTTTGTATGGACTCGCTATCATGTCGACATTTTCCAGGGCTGCCCGAGCAGTCTGGATTATCCAGACCATCATCTTGGTGCTTTTGCAATTCCCCAAAAAATACCGGAGAATGGCTCTGCGATGATTTCTGCCGCTGCTGCTCTTCTTCGGAGTAGTGACGTATTTCGGTCAGAAACAGATCATCACCAGAGAGTTTTCCAATACCGGACATTTCAGACATGTCGTAGAAGCGCTTCACAAGATCTGAGAAAGACCGATACGATGACAAGGAGCAGGAACTGCTTGACCGGCTTCTCATCAAGTGGAAGGAATCAAAGCGTACAATCCTGAAAATCAATATCTGCAGATATGGCTGGAATACGGCGTCTTGTGATTCATGGGACGATTGTTCCTGTACGGCTACCTTCACCGGATCGCCTATAAATCATATGAAGAAGAGAAAAATACGGATAATAAGATCACGAAAAAAAGGAAACTCTACGGCACTATCGTATTCGCATTCTGAGTCGGCATATTATGACTAAGCATCGAAGGAATGGTGCTTCATAGCTTCGTAGACAGGATGATCGTTTACCCGTTCATGGCATTATTCGCTATCGCCTACGGCTTGTATATCAAAGAAAAAAATGTACATAATCAGTAAACAAAAAAAACATATGAAACCGTTAACAAAAAAACAATTACAAAAAACAATCGGACAAGATGTCCTTATAACGTATAATCCTAATTGTGTCGTATTAATGAGGATTTTAGATGCCGACGAAACAGGAATCGTTGTTGAATCCGATACGGGTTCCAAGGCAGTTTCGTTTGCAAGCATCAAGGATATATTTTGGAAAAATATACGCTTCATAAATCCAAAGGATCATTTCGACAAAAAAGATGACAATTATTTGAATGTGCAAATGGATAAGGTCAATACGCAAATCATAGAAAAAATAAAGGATTTGCCAAGGTATTATCTTTGCACCAGATCAAGCCGTTTCATAAAAAACGGATCCTTTCAAAAGGAGAAAATCACTCAAAAAGCATTTGAGTTAGAGGTCTTTCATTGGGTCAAAAAACGGAAAGATCTAATTGAACTATGTCCGCTCGCTCTCTTGAATAATGAGCTTTTGCTGACCTTGTACCAGAAACGGTTCTTAGTCCTGAAAAAAAACTTCAGTATGGTTTTTGATACGGAACATAGTGACATAAACACTATCGTAGAATTCATTTTTGATGAGAATGAAAAGATAATAGAAAAAAGAAATACGTCTTTGCGAGGAATCGCTGAGGATTTCTTAGCTGAGGACTTCTTATAAGAACTATCGGCCCGTAATGCGGGTCGTTTTTTTGTACAATCAAGCAAAACTAAATCCTTATTTCAATATTTTTTCTAGGATACTATTCACCTCATCCATCGGTCCGTCGTCCAAGATAATCACGTCGAATTTTTCCTGGAACTGTTTCCTGTTTTCGGGGGTGTCGTGATTGAGGAATCAGATTTTTATGATATGTTCATATGCAAATCCGTCAGCCATATGCGCATCGCCTACTCAATCTCATAGCAGAAGGATATTCTTCCTGTCTTTGATCTCTTTGTAGATAGGAAAGTTTTTGACGACCGTCTCGTCTTTGTTGAAGCTGTGGATGACAGGCTCTCTGATCCCTATCGCTTTGCCTTCTTCATTCCGGACAAAATCGTTGGAGATGATATCGATATTGTCATATAATTTTTCTTCATGTTTGAGGCAGAAATAGATACTGTCGTATCACAAACCGCTCGCGGAAAGGATAAGCAAAGGGATCTTGTTTCCATATAACATATCGAAGAATATTTCATGTCATTGCCTGAATGTGCCTTTTTCTGATTGCATCGCCTGTTCGATGATCTTTCTCGTCAATCCATAGCTGATCATCAGATTGAATTGCTCATCCCATCGCTTAGCCATCGCCTTCTTTTTTTCATCCAAAGCGATAGCGGAATCAATCTCTATCGGATGATATTTGGCGAATAGCGCATTTGATTTTTCCGCATATTCCGGAGGGAAAAATCCGTTCTGCAGACGAGTGATCAATGATACCGTCGGTTTGCCTTCGGCAAACGCTTTGGTCAAGGTCCTATCGAAATCAGCGATGACGTGAAAATGCTCCTTGCCTCAGGCGATGATATTTTGGAGCTTGGCGTCGAAATCTTCCGGATGCGAAATAAGGATTCCTGTCATGATGAAAGGTCAGATAAATATCTTATATTGTTTCATTGTTGCAGCTAAACCGGCAAAAAAATCAAACAGAGAACACTCTATTTGAAATTGTTATTTGCCCGGATTTTTGTATAGTTGCTCTTCAGCAAAAAGATTTATTCTGTTTCTCCACATATGGCAGATTTGATAGGGATCATCAGCAAAAAAGTCGGCATAGCGCCGAATATCGTTCGCAGCATCGTCCAGCTGCTGGATGAAGGGAATACCGTGCCGTTCATTGCGAGATATCGTAAGGAATTGACCGAAGGGGCGACCGATGAACAGCTGAGAGATTTCAATGAGATGTATAGTTATACTAGGAATCTGGAAGCGAGAAAAGCCGATGTCATTCGTCTGATTGAAGAAAAATGACTGATGACGGACGAGCTGAAAAAGCAGATCATGGAAGCGGAAACCTTGGCGAGAGTCGAAGATCTCTATAGACCGTTCAAGGAAAAAAAGAATACGAAAGCCACTATCGCCAAAGCTAAAGGACTGGAGCCGTTGGCGGATATTTTGGCGAAAGCGCAGATGAGCAAAGAAGCGTTTGAAGCGGAAGCGGAGAAATTTGTAAGAGATACGGGAGATGTCAAAACAAGCGTACAAAACAAGGAAGAAGCGATCCAGTGAGCCAAAGATATCATCGCGGAAGCGGTTTCCGATCATGCCGATCTCAGAGAAGACATCAAAACAAGAGAAGAAACCACCGGTGTCCTTGCGTGCAAAAAGACTAAAACCTTTGAAGAGCAAGGCGTCTATAAAATCTATGGCACCTATAGCAAGAAGCTTTCTGAGATGCCGTCCTACGCATATCTTGCGGTTTCCAGAGCGGAAGCAGAAAAGCAATTGCAGGTAAAAATTGAATTTTCAAATGATAAAATCCGGGAAGATACGACAACATACTTTATACCAAAGCAGCATGGAACGTCTGTCGACTATCTGAATGAAGCGCTGGAAGACGGCCTTCATAGGTTATTGCTGCCATCGCTCGAAAGGGAAATCAGATCAGACAAAAAGAGGCGGGCTGATGAAGCGGCTATCAGGGTCTTCGGTGACAACTTGAAAAATCTGCTGCTTACGCCGCCGATAAAATGAATGACCGTTCTCGGATTCGATCCGGCATTCAGGACAGGATGCAAACTCGCCGTCGTCGATCAGACAGGAAAATTTTTGGACAAGACCGTCATCTACCCTACCGAACCGCAGAAGAAAATCACCGAAGCTCGGGAGACCTTGAAGAAATTAGTCGATCAGTACAAGATAGATTTGATCGTCATCGGAAACGGAACGGCATCGAGAGAATCAGAAAAAGTGGTCCATGATTTCATTGAAAAATATAAGCTGAATGTTAAATACATGATCACTTCCGAATCATGAGCGTCTGTATATTCGGCGTCCAAACTCGCACAAGACGAATATCCTGATCTGGATGTGACCATCAGAGGAGCGATCAGCATCGCGCATAGAGTACAAGATCCCTTGGCAGAGCTGACGAAAATCGATCCGAAATCCATCGGTGTCGGTCAATATCAGCACGATGTCGATCAAAAATATTTGAAAGAAAAGCTTGAAGAAAAAGTAGAAGATATCGTAAATAGCGTTGGTGTGGATGTGAATACTGCGAGCTATACCTTGCTGCAATATGTCGCGTGATTGAGCGAGACGGTTGCAAAAAATGTCGTAGCTTACAGGGACGAGCATGGAAAATTCACCAGCAAAGCCCAGATCAAAAAAGTGAAATGACTCGGTCCCAAAGCGTATGAACAA
>CAZWTC010000005.1:16084-22069 GCA_964637175.1 uncultured Candidatus Peribacteria bacterium | reverse complement strand
ATAGGACAGGCGATGACAAAATCACGATTTTTTCTCATGGAAGCGAAGTCGATGAAGCAGCAAACATCATCGATCTGATCAAAAAGATGAAAGAAGGGAACAAGATCAAATCCCGATGAGCGGTAGCGATTTTGTATAGGACCAACGCTCAATCATCGCCATTCGAACAATTGTTCATCCAAGAAGGTATCCCGTATAAAGTGCGATGAGCATTCAAATTCTTTGAAAGGAAAGAGATCAAAGATATCATATCGTATATCAGATATCTGCTCAATCCCGTGGATAGCGTTTCGCTCAAAAGGATATTGAATATCCCGAATAGAAAAATCTGAAAGACCACCATCGAGAATCTCGAAGAACACGCAATACTCCAAAACACCACCTTGATTGCTATCCTCGAAGAATGCATCAATGAATCTTCCAACATAAAAACAACGCCGATGGCGAAAAGATGAATCCAGGAATTCATGGAAGCGATGAAAGACATCAGATGATATATAGCCGATCATAGACCAGCTGAAATCATAGATAAGTTGGTCAAAAAAATCAGATATAGGGACTATCTCGTCAAAGAAGAAGGCGGAGAAAGCCAAGCCGATGAAAAATATGAGAACATCGGACAGTTGATCAATATGGCAGAAAAATATGTAGAAAGCGGCGAAGAAACGCTCAGACAATTTCTGGAGGAAGTCGCATTGCTTTCAGATATTTCAGAAAACGAGACCGGCGATATCGATGCAGTGAAACTGATGACGGTGCATTCAAGCAAGGGATTGGAATTTCCTGTAGTATTCGTCGCAGGACTGGAAGACAATATTTTTCCCTTATCCAATGCGATGATGGAGTCGAATCTCTTGGAAGAGGAACGCAGATTGATGTACGTAGCAGTCACCAGAGCAAAGGACGTACTTTTCCTTTCTCACGCGCATAGCAGGATGACGCGATGACAGACCAAGATGAATCCGCCAAGCAGATTCTTGGATGAGATACCGGCAGAACTGATCAAAAAATTCGATCTCTGAGGAGATATGGATTCTTCACGCGGTCCTGACATCAGCGAAGGCGATACCGTCAAACATAAATTATTCGGAACAGGATATGTATTGGAAATATGGAATCATCTCGCTATCGTGAGATTCCACAATCCGAAATTCGGTGTCAGAAAAATCGAATGCAGATTTTTACAAGTGATATAACAGAAAATATAACAACATAACCATATAAAGAGTATGTCTTCAACCTGGTTCTTTAGAGCCAGGAATTAAACTTTTTTTCTACAAAACTTCCAACAACTGCATCAATGTAGAAATAGAGATATACTCACCATGATACTGTATTCATTCAGAAGTTCTATCAATATGAATCGGATCTATGCCAGCATGTTTTGCTCATTGCACATCAGAGAGTAAACTATCACCAACCATAACGATATCATCTGTATGTAATCATGAAATACATTGAAGTTTTTGAAATATTCATATATCTGGTTTTTTTATTCATACTTCAAATGATAATATCTTATAATCAAAGATATCTTTTTGCAAAAGATGTGTAAGCGGAAACGTATATGGTTTGCTCAGATTTGAAACAACCGCTAGTTCATATCATTTTTCTTTGAGTACCTCTACAGCAGGTAAAAAATCTGGATAAAGAGAAAGTGAAGATAATTGTTGATCGATATCTCAATGCAATTGGGTAAGTAATTGCTGAAAATTTTCTTGTAACAAGACTTTCTGAGGAAGAATATCATGCATATTACGATTCGTAGTTTGTAATACGATGGATAATTCTTTTATAGTCGCTTTACTAAATCATAATGAAGAAAAAAACCTTGTATAAGGATTAGGTGCCTTAGGCATATCTACCCAAGTAGAATACATATTAAAAGCTATGAGTTTTTTATCTTTCATGGAAACATGGTACATAAATCCTATAAAAACTCAACAAAATAGCGTTGTAAGATATGTATAAAAAAATATACATTATGCATTTTATCATTTTATCATTTCAACATTTCAACATCTTCCATGATCGATAAGAATTTTTTCTACGCCGTCGTCGGTGCATCAACCAATGAAGAAAAATACGGATATAAGGTTTTCAAAGATATGCTGGATGCAGGATATAAGGTAGTACCTATCAATCCAAATGAGAAAGAGATCTTAGGAGAAAAAGTCTATCCTACCCTTTTTGAAGTCAGACACAAAATCGATGTAGCGATTTTTGTAACGCAACCAGCGATCACAGAAAAGGTTTTGGAGGAAGCGAAAACCATAGGCATCAAAAATGTACGGTTGCAACCTGGCGCTCAAAGCGATGCAGCGATTGAGTTCTGCAAAAAAAATGCTATTGAATGCATTCACGATGCATGCATCATGATCCAAAGAAAAATGCAAAAAGACGAATAAGATATTTTTTTCATATATCCTAGACAGCAATAGTACATTTTTTATTGCTTCTGAAGCTATATTACTCAGCAAAAACAATCGCAAGTAGACAAGAATAATTTCCACGAGAAAGATATGGTGGCTCCTAAGTAAAAATGCAAAAATATAACATAATTTATATATTTAATTGAATATGTAAACTGCATTTTTTATCGATACAACGAATTAATAGGTAAGAAGCCATAATACTCAAATAGTATTTTTATAGAAAAAGTGTGATTATGTTTGCTTTTTTCACTTCCTTACCTATAAGAATTGTAGCAAGGAAAATTTAATTGTAAAAAATTAAATTTCTACCTGGCATTTTATCTCTTATTATATACCGCAAATGGTAGCTAAGAAAAAAGTTGCTAAAAAGGCAGTTAAGAAAGCTGTAAAGAAGGTTGTTAAAAAAGCCGTTAAAAAGGCTGTAAAGAAGGTTGCTAAAAAAGCTCCTGCTAAAAAACCTGCTAAAAAGGCTAAAAAGAAATAGTCCTTTTTTAAAACTAAAACAAAATGAATACTCTGTCTACGGGCAGAGTATTTTAATTTTATTAGTTATTGAAAAGATACCTGTAATTATTACGATGGATGTATCGCGCAAAGCGCTTTTATCAATTTATCAGTTTATCAGTTTGAAAAAGGTCTTAGTAGGTATGTCATGAGGAGTGGATTCCGCAATCGCCGCATATCTTCTGCAGCAGCAATGATACCATGTCGTTGCAGGATTCATGAAAAACTACGTCTCTGACAGTGGGAATTGTACAACATATAGCGATGCAGAAGAAGCCATCAAGGTCGCTAAATTTTTGTGAATAGAGATAATCTCCTTTGACTTGCAAAAAGAATATAACGAAAAGATAATCGAATATATCTACAACGGATATCAGCAAGGGATAACACCAAATCCTGATGTATTATGTAATTCGCTGATCAAATTCGACGTCTTCCTCCAAAAAGCGTTAGACCTATGATTCGACGCTATCGCTACAGGACACTATGCACGTATCGTTGAAACGCCGAAACGATAAAACGAAAAAAACATCGCTTAGTCGTTTGAACATTTGATCGTTTAAGCTTCTCAGATGAGTCGATTACAATAAGGATCAATCGTATTTTCTTGCGGGGCTCAACCAATTTCAGCTTTCCAAATCGTTATTTCCTATCTGATGATATACCAAACCGGAAATCAGAGCATTGGCCAAGAAAATATGACTTCCCAATGCGGCGCGCAAAGATAGTCAATGATTATGTTTTATAGGAAACATCCCTATCAAAGATTTTCTGCTCAAGAAGCTCCCAAAAAAAGAAGGCGATATCGTGGATATGAAATGAAATGTCGTCGGCAGACACGAATGAGCGTATTTTTTTACGATAGGGCAAAGACATGGACTCGAACTCCCCTTCAAAGCATATGTCATCAAGACGGATGTGAAAAAGAATATAGTAGTCGTAGGAGAAAAAGAGGATAAAGAGCTTTTCGGCACAACCATCACTGCGACCGGACGACATCGGATCAGAAAATCATATACGCTGCCGACAAAGATATCAGCAAAGATAAGATACAGACAAGAGCCGCAAGAAGCGACTTTAGTCAAAAGTCCTACTGAAGACTTTATGACGGTGATATTCAAAGAAAAACAACGAGCTATCGCTCCAGGTCAGACCATAGTGGCATATAAATGAGATGAATGTATCGGATCGGGAATCATAGCTGAGACACTGTAAAAATCCAAAGAATCGAGGATTTTTACGACATCGAAGCTCTACCTTTAGATATAATCAATTAATATAAACAGAAAAAGTCAAATAATTCTGATAATCGAATTTGACAGGATTTTTTTTTGGAATATAATTGAGATGTCTTTAAAAATAAGCAAAAAAGCAATGAAACATCTCAAAAAACATTTGCAAAAAATAAGCAAGGAATCGATAAAAAAAGTGATTACTGGGCTCGTCGTCCTTTTTTTCGGGATGGTCATGCTCTTCCAAAAAGACACATCGACGACAACACAATTATCATTCGTATGGAATGCAGACGAGATGTTCATGCATAATGCAGCCAGCCAGCAACGGGATTATCTTTTCCAAGATGAATGAGGACAGCAGATCTATCAAGGACAGATAAACACAGGAAATACAACAAGCGCTACAGACACGATAAATAGCTTGATCAATCCTGATGAAGTCGAACAAATACTGAATGCAACGACAGGACAATCCCTTACATGAATCCTTTATACCGGCACAGTGAAGACTGGTACACAGATTCCGATGACAGGAACAGTCAAAACATGATCATTGGATTGCATCACGCCGCGAAAAGAAGAAGTGAAGAACAAAGATTTCGTCTTGGCGTATGAGCAAAGAAAAGATGTAAGCAATATCTGTAACATAGAAAAAAGGATTTGCACCAATGGAGTGCTCGGATGAACATTCAAGCAACGTTCATGCGAAGAGGATATCGTATATACATACAGAAAAGCTGAAGTCATCTCCTACAATCAGAAAATCCTTAATGAATATATCCAACCGACGGCTCCCGTAAATTCTTGAGCAGAATTCAACACGCAAGGGCAGATAAGCACTACGCCTGTGAAAGCGACAGACACACGATGAACGACAAATTCACCGGTGATCACTGATTCCGAAGTGAATGAAAGTCCATTACCGAACAAAGCTAATTGTACGACACCTCGAGGGCAAAAGATCAAGCACGGACAATTCATCAAAGCATACAAAGCTCCGCGCGGATTCATCGACCTTCCGTGCAAGGTAGAGATCAGAGCCTGTGTAAACGGAAATCTCAAGGGAACATTCGCCTATTCAAAATGTACATTCAACAACACCAGCTATGCTGAATATCTCAAAGCAGGTTCACCAAGATCAAATACCTGATTCCTTTTCTTTGAGCGAATCAAAAAAACGTTCAAACGATGAAAATAAACAATAAGAACTTAGATGGTAGCTCTTAGACCTTAGATATATGATTTTTTTCTAAGTTCTAAGGTCTAAAAACTAAGGTCTAAGAGTATGGGGCAATGATCAGATCACTCTACGGCAGTTTCGTGGGTGATTTTTTTGATATGAGGGACGACATTTTTTGATACTCGGAAATAATCCAATCTCCGTCAGACATTCCTCGGTCTTGCACCGGCTCTGAATGATCGCCGCGTATATTGATCTTTCTTGTCAGGATTGAAATGCCTGAATACATCGACATATCATTCTTGTTCCAGCTTATTCATTTCCGCCCTTTCTATAGGAAGGAATCAGATGTTATGTTCATTTTCCTTTGGTCTTGCGATATCTATCTCTGTATGGCAGATATTGAAATCACCGCAGGTGATGATTTTTTCTCCCTTATCTCTGAGCTTATTGATATAATCCCTGAAGTGCTCGTAGAATTTCAATTTATAGTTCAGCATCTCCGTTCCGTCAGCCCTTTCTCCTCCATTAGGAAAATAGATATTCAACAACGTGAATTCCTGAAACTTCGTCTCGACCACCCTTCCTTCTTCATGAAAATGCTCCACCGCCTCAAACCTCGATGTTCACG
>CAZWTC010000005.1:12735-16074 GCA_964637175.1 uncultured Candidatus Peribacteria bacterium | reverse complement strand
GCAACAAAATGCAGGCTTTTCTTATACAAGGTAGCGACACCGGAATATCCAGGCTTTTCTCAGGAATGCCGTATCCGCTGATAATCAGCTAGATGATAACGGAATTCCGGAGGCAATTGCGCCTCAAAAGACTTCACTTCCTGCAAGCAGATGATATCAGGATCATTTTGTTTGACCCGATCATAGAATCCCTTGCCCGTGACAGCACGGATGCCATTTACATTTCGAGAAGCGATTTTCATAGAAATTTATAAAATTTAAAGACTAATATCCTGTTGGTGGCTTAATTTTTGGTCACAATGCATGCAAATTAAGCTGTTCAATACAATGATATATAACATCTATCTGTTGTAAAAAAGTTTGTTTATCAATACTTTTTTTTGCAAGCATATCAAGAATATATTGAGCTGTCTTATCAAAATCATTAGAAAATTTTTGATTGATATCTTTTCGTGCGATGCCTTTCAATGCTTCACTATATTTTTTATCATAAGCAATAACTCATTTTTTCATCAAAAATGCTATAGCAGGATATCAGAGATATCACTTCCAATATGAACCATTATCATTAGTCATGATAGCATTAGTAGCTTCATCATAAATAATTGCATAATATTTATTTCAACTGGATGAAAAGCATTTTCCTTCATTTCCCAACAATCACAAAATCTCTAATCTATTATCAGCAATAGCTCATAATGCTTCATAAATTTTAATCTTAGGAGGAAGTTTTCGTTTAGTCATTTCATATATTTGAAAACGCATAAAGAATTTTACATATTATTTCTATCCTTTTTTCGATTCAAAGGATTATTTTCTATATATTGACGAACATTTTGGAAATTAACATTACTTCTAATGATATGTT
The DNA here is from genome assembly GCA_964637175.1 of uncultured Candidatus Peribacteria bacterium. Classification (GTDB taxonomy): domain Bacteria; phylum Patescibacteriota; class Gracilibacteria; order Absconditabacterales; family Absconditicoccaceae; genus CAJBLF01. The sequence continues at coordinate 15,206 of CAZWTC010000005.1, read as the reverse complement.
CATAAAAATTAGATTGCCAAGCAAATTCAGGAAGAATTTTTTTTATTTTGGAAGTAATAGATGATTTCAACCCACGAACTATGGATGCTAAATTATTTTTTTGTGGTCAAAATACATTTTTCCCATCATTTGGTAGAGCCACATTGCATGTGGCTCATTTATTATTAGGAGACGCATGCAATGCGTCTCTACCAATTCACTTTGGAAAATCCATTATACGAATAATCATATGAACATGATTTGGCATTACAATAAACGCATCTATGGACACATTTTTTCTTATTCTTATGGTATCCAAAATTTCTTGATGAACAATATTTCATATTTGATTTAATCTCATTTCACCATCAATAACTTCACCAAAACAACATATGAAATCTTTAACACAAATAGTTACAAAATAATCTCATGACGAATAATCTCGATCCTTTCGTCTGACAGAATTAACACGATATCTATCTTGATAGAGATCCTCGGACATATGATGTAAAATATAAAATCTATGTAAACAATTTTATGATTAGTATCTATAAAACCTAAATAGCCAAAAGACAAAATCTTTTAATCTTTCAATTTTTCAATCTTTCAATTTTTTAATATATTCACATCTCTTCCCTGGACCATACCATCAGTCCCTCATCACTTGATGCCAAGCTCTTCAGCTATCTTTTTTGCAGAAGTGCCTTTTTTGGCAAGAAGAAGAAAGTTTCATTCCTCGGTATAAAGGAGAATCGTAGAATCAGGGAATAATCCTTTGGCTTGGAACGTAACGTTCTTGAAATTGAAATCAGAAGGTATTTTGAATATCTTTTCAAAAGTTTTGTCTGAAGTGAAGCTTTTTGAATGCAGCATATCCTGGATCATCTTTGTTTCCAAAGATTCCAAGCTAGCTTTCATCTCATCATATTCTTTGAGCATCTTATCGAGTTTATCAGCAAGCTGCGTATGTGTCTTAATTCACAATTTTTCTACCGTAGCATCGAGGATGTCCTGCACTTCGTGCATTCTTGCAGAGACCTTGGGTCCTGTCACCGCCGTGATTCTTTTGATGCCTGAAGCGACAGCTTCCTGTCAGGTGATAGCGAAGCAGCCGATATCTTTGGTATTCGCGACATGCGTTCATCAACAAAGTTCTATAGAAATATTTTCATTTCATCATTTTATCATTTCATCATTTCATCATCCACCGAACTGATCTGCTTTATGACTACGAACAACTACAACTCTCACGGTGGATCAATATTTATCTTCAAAGAATGCCTTAGCTCAGAGTTTGATCGCTTCATTGTACGAAGTCTCTTTGACTTCTACCGTATAGGCGTCATAGATCATCTGATTGATATCCTTTTCGATCTCATGGATCTCTTCAGGAGTCAGAAGCCTATCCGCATTGAAATCGAATCTGAGATAATCCTCATCTACGAGCGATCCAGCTTGTTTCGTATTCTTGAAAATCTTAGCAAGCTCCGTATGAAGCAGATGCGTAGAGGTATGAGCTCTCATCTTTGCATATCTTTGGCATTGTTCGACTATTAGCTTCATTACAATACATTAACGAATTAAATGATTGCAGATTTCAAATTGCAAATTTTGTAATTAATCAGTTCCTGTAGCAACAAGTCCTGTAGCAACAAGCCCTGTAGCGATAAGTCATGTTTCAACAGCAACATCTCATGACAAGATATCTCACGTTCCCGTAGTTGGATTTTTTCCTCAAAGATAAAGCACAGAAATAAGTCCTGTAGAAAGAAGGAAAACAGCAAGAATGAGGATAATAAGCACCTTCAAAATGTTCTTTTTTGTAGACATGATAATATGATAAAGAATAAATAAAAACGTATTCATAGCCGGAAATGGGATTCGTCCCGGAGTGCTCTGGGGTACGATACCACGCAAATACTAAAGTCATTTTTTAGCCGGAAATGGGATTTGAACCCACGATCTTTGGTTTACGATACCACTGCTCTACCAGCTGAGCTATCCCGGCATACTTTAATCTAAATAAAAGTCATTAGCTATATAATTAATCTTGAAACAAATATAGATATAATCCTTTGTTGTCTCATTCACTACCGTATGTCTGTCATTTGGCTCAATAACTAATACATCTCATGCTTTGGGATGAATTTTTTCACCATTCACAATCCAGTATCAAGCATCATCGAAAAAATAAAATATTTCCGTCTGCACTTTGTGATAATGGATTTCAGCTCTCTGCCCTGCGGGCACGCTAAGTTGTTGCACCAAAGCTCAAGGAGTATGTAAATCATCTTCATTCAAATAGATTTTTTTGCTGTATCACTGTTTATCTTCTCGTTGTTTACTCTCTCATTGTACGAATTTCATATATAAGTATCTTGAGAATAAAAAATACCGCAATTATTCATTCTTCATTTTTCATTTTTCATTAATTATTATCTTCAATCACAATTCCGTCAATAATTCTTCATCGATCTCGCTCGGTGCGTTGA
>CAZWTC010000005.1:4944-12635 GCA_964637175.1 uncultured Candidatus Peribacteria bacterium | reverse complement strand
ATCTTCAATCACAATTCCGTCAATAATTCTTCATCGATCTCGCTCGGTGCGTTGAGCATCAAGTCACGATATTTTTGATTCTTTGGGAAAATAATCACCTCACGGATATTTTCTACATTTTGATAGATCATCACGATCCTATCGAATCCGAATGCACATCCTCCATGCGGCGGCACGCCGTATTCAAAACATTTCAAAAGATGTCAGAATCTATTTTCTATCTGGTGTTCATTCAATCCTAGCAAGGAGAATATAGATGATTGCAAAGCAGAATCATGGATTCTGATGCTTCCTCCTCCAGCTTCATTGCCATTGATGATGATATCATAGCAATCCGCTTTTATTGACAACAATTTCTGTTGTTCTTCATCGGACATCTTCTTTCATGAAGCTACCTTCTGACCAAGCGCTTTGACGAACGGGATATCTTCGTCTTTTGGTTTAGTGAAAGGATGATGCACTGCTCATAAAGTACCGTCGTCACCGAGTTCAAATAAGGGAAAATCTACGACGAAAGCCAATGAAAGCTCGTTCTCCTTGCCTTCCAATAATTTCAGATCAGCGATGAGTTTATTTCTGAGCATTCCAAGCCGGATACATACATTATGCCGGCTGTCCGCTTGAAAGAAAATAGTATCGCCGTCATTGATGTTCGCGAGCTTTTTCAATTCAGCTATCTTGGCTTCATCAAAGAATTTCGCGATGGATCACTTGATTCATTCCGCTCCGAACGAAAGATACGAAAGTCATTTGCTGCCATATTGCTTGATATATGCCTCATAATTTTTCTCTATCTCTGATCTTCCCATCTCTTTATGGACTACGATTCCTTTGACGGTTTCAGCATTTTTGAAGACACCAAAATCTGAGTTTTTCGCTCGATCAGTCAATTCCACGAATTGTAATTCTTCTGTCCTCAATTCAGGTTTGTCCGATCCATAGGAATTCATCGCGTCATATCGAGTCAACACAGGAAATGGTTCTGCGATAATGGTTTTATTTGGGTATAAGGTTTCCGTGATATGGACGAAATAATCATGGATGATATCCAAGATGTCCTGCTGTTGGACAAAAGACAATTCAAAATCCACCTGAGTGAATTCCGGCTGCCTGTCTCCGCGCGGATCTTCATCACGATAACATCTCGCAAGCTGGAAATATTTATCGAATCCAGCGACCATGAGCATCTGTTTATGTTGCTGCGGAGATTGAGGAAGGACAAAGAATCTTCCTGGCTCGAATCTCGCAGGCACTACGAATTCCCTGGATCATTCCGGCGTATTTTTGATGAATGTCGGCGTCTCGAGATGAAGGAAATCTCTCGCATCAAAAAATTTCATCGTCTCCATATAGAGTTTGTGTCTATTGATGATTGTGTTTTTCAATCATTGCCTTCTGAGATCAAGATAACGGTATTCCAACCTGATATCCTCCCCTACCGGATTTTCGTGATCCACAGAAAACGGCAGATCCTTGCATGTAGAAAGGACTTTTATGTCATTAGGATACAATTCCACTTCACCGGTGATCATATCTTTGTTGATCATCTCTTTGGGCCTTGCAATGACTTCTCCCGTGATTTGAAGGACATATTCTGATTTTATTTCAGGAAGTTCGATCTTGATTTTCGCTGGATCGATGGTCACTTGCGTGATTCCATATCTATCACGAAGATCTATGAAGGTCATTCATCACAGATTTCTCACCTTATTGACTCGTCAACAAAGCGTCACCTGTGTTCATGTCTGTTTAGCGGTAAGTTCTCAGCAGGTATGCGTACGATACATAACAACAATAATAAAAAAAATTAAAGAATTATTGGATTACGAATTACGAATTAAATCATCTGTTCGTTTCGAACATTAGGATCGGTTATAGGAGCAGCTCTTGAAAGAATTTCTTCCTGTGCAGCCAGACACTCAGTAATCTGTGTCTGTGTCAGACAAACTTTCGTTTGAGCAGCTTTCTTGATATCTTCAAGCGTAATTCATGGTTTGAATATATGTGAATCGACACTATTCTGCATACTAAATCACAAAAAAATATAAAAAATAATACACATACATACTATGTATAGAAATGGTACATTTTATCAAGAAAATATTAAGAAATACTATTCGTATCTCAAAGCATCGATCGGTTTGAGTTTTGCAGCTCTATACGCTGGATAGATACCGAATCCTATTCCTATAGCCGTCGCAAATCCAAACGCCATCAAAATGGAGGAAAATGTAATGATTCATTGGACAAGGTTTTTGATAGCGAAAATAATGATATAACTCAGTCCTATTCAGACAATGCCTCAAAAAATGCAAAGGACCAACGATTCAGCAAGAAATTGGAGAATGATGTCCTTACTCTGTGCACCGACCGCTCTACGGATACCTATTTCACGGGTTCTTTCGGTTACCGAGACCAGCATGATATTCATCACGCCGATACCTCAGACTATCAATGATATCGCTGCGATAGCTCCCAAAAACATTTTCATGGTGCTGGTTATCGAGCTGATGGTTGAAAGCACATCAGCCTGACTAGCTACCGTAAAATTAGCTTCATCCGCATCAGTGATATTGAAATGAGTAAGCAATGTTTTTTCAATGGTCGCTTTGGCTGTATCTATCATCTTGGTTGTCGTGACAGATAATGCGATATCAGACAGATATTTCGTCCCAAAAAGCCTTTGCTGCGCAGTAGTAAGCGGCACAAAAACAGTGCTATCAGCATTACCCATAGATGATGTTCATTTCTGCTTCATCACGCCGATCACCCTCAGAATGACATTTCCTATGCGGATATCTTTTCCCACAGGATTTTCTGTACCGAACAATGTCTCTGCAGTAGTAGATCAGATAACCGCGACTTTATCAACATTATCTACATTCTGCTGACTGATGAATGCACCGTACTGTACACTGGAATTACGGACAGTAAGATACGAAGGTATCACTCCATAGACGGATACCTGCATATTCTGAGAAAGATAGATAGCTTGTCATCTGCTGCTATATTCTGACGATACTGCACCGACATGAGGAAGCTTTGCTATGATATCTGATTCTGTCATAGTAAGGACATTAGAAGAACTTCTTGCTCATTCAGCACCTCTTACATTAGTCTGCTGTTCTCATCATGGAGTGACAGAAAGCAGATTAGCTCAAAGCGATTCTACATTTGAAAGAATGCTTTGCGTAGCTCATTGACCCACAGCAAGCAAGACCACTACCGAAAGGATTCCGATAATGATGCCAAGACTGCTTAATCATGATCTCAGTTTATTCTCCTTGAAGGTAAGGAAAGCTGATTTAAAATATACTCGTAAAGACATTTTTCAATAAATGCTAAATGATAAATCTTGATTTTTGAATGATAAGTTTTACTTGCCTGCGGCAGGCAGGGATGATAAATTTTAAATTATAGATTATAATTCCATCATTCCATCATTCCATCGTTCCATCGTTCTATCGTTCCATAGTTCTATCGTTCTATCGTTCTTATTTCTTCCCATTGACATGGACTCTTTCTATCAATCCATCTCTCATATGGATATTGTGTTTCGCAAATTCAGCGATATCAGGTTCATGAGTGACCATAACGATAGTTATTCACTCCTTGTTGAGTTTCGTAAAAATATCCATGATTTCATAGCTCGTTTTCGTGTCTAGATTTCCCGTAGGTTCATCTGCCAAAATGAGCGTAGGATTAGTGATGATAGCACGGGCAATAGCCACTCTTTGTTGTTCTCATCACGACATCTCATTGGGCTTTCTATCAATTTTATGTGCAAGACCTACCTTTTCAAGCGCTTGGATTGCTCTTGCCCTTTGTTCGTTCTTAGGGACACCCTGATACAATAATGGCAAAGTGACTTGGTCAATGACAGGCACTCTAGGAATCAGATTATACGCCTGAAAGACAAATCAGATTTTTCTCGAACGAAGAGATGCTTTTTCATTTTCTGAAAGCGAAGGAAGTGTTTTCCCATCAAGGATATATTCGCCGCTTGTCGGAGTATCAAGAAGTCAGATAATATTCATCAAAGTTGATTTTCACGATCCTGAAGGTCACATGATAGCGAAAAAATCACCATCATTGATAGTCAGATCAATCCCATGCAAAACCTTCTGCATGATTTCTTTTCCATTCATGTAATCCTTTTTGATACGTTTAAGTTCCAACATAGACAAATATACTATATAAACAAATTTTAAATTTTAAATTCTAAATTCTAAATTCTAAATTATTATTAGTTAGGCGGTGGTCAGCCAGCTCATCATCATTCCAATGCTCTCATAGAATTCATGGAAGATCCCATAGAAGCATTAGTTGATTTTCCTGATGATATAATCGAAGAAGCAGAAGCCGTTGAAGTGGTATAGGTCGTAAGGGAAACGACATCTCATAATGAGAGGCCTGAAAGTATTTCTGAATTCACGCCATCGGTAATCCCTACTACGACGGACTTAGGCACAATGGTTCATCATTGCATAACAGGGATTGCAGTCTCTCATTTTATGGTCTGTATTGCGGCACTTGGCACTACAAGGACATTGGATTTTCTATCTATGATGATAGTAACGGTGACTGACATGCCGTCATATATCTTCTTATCTCATTTTTTCATAGCGATATTAGCATAATAAGAAACCACTCCGGCGCTCGTCACAGGAGTCGGATCTATAGTGGAAATGAATCATGTAGCAGTATACCCCGGGTATGCATCAAAAGAGATTTCTGCCTCTTGTCATTTATCGATCTGTACGATATCAATCTGATCTATGAGCATAGTCACTTCATAGATATCAGGATTCGACATAGTTATACCATTAGCGGAAGTACCTGCATTGGATGAAACAGTATCTCCTACTTTGAATCCTATCGCATCAATCGTTCCATCAAAAGGCGCCACGATTTCATAATTATCTTTTTGTTGAGAAGTCTGTTCCAGACTCAATTGAGATTGCTTAAGAGAATTCAATTGAAGGGTTTTATCATCAGAACTGACTCAATTCATGACCGTCTGCAATGTTTCCTTATATAATGCTAATTGCGCTTCATATGTTTTCACTTCAGTCTCTTTGGTCTGGACATCATTTGCTGTATTGTTGAAATTCTTGATATCCGTATTGACCGAAGAAAGAGATGAGAGAATTTTTGAATTAGCGCTATTCAAGGTACTGAGCCGGGAATTTATCTGGCTTTGCGGTATAGCGCCTTCGCCGATCATAGCGTTATTCACTGCATTGATGCCGTTGTCTGCCATAGTAGACATTGCATTCAGCAAAGCTTTTTCATAATTTTGCAGACTCTTGACAGCTTCTCTTGTTGTCGTACTGGATGATGATATCGTGGAAATCTGAGCATTCAAGGTATCAAGAGATGTATTGGCTGTATCAAAATATGTTTTGGCAGTATCATAATATACCGAGGTCGTAGCCTGGATCAAAGTCTTATTGTAACTATTGGTATACGTATCATTTCTTGGAGTGAAACTGAATATCTTATCAACATTTTCAAGGATATCCTTGCTATTGTTCGCAAGACTTTTTGCATTTACGAGATTATCTTGCACATAGGAACTAGAATTCTGCAAAACATTTCATACGCTCGCTTTCAAATCTTCCAATTCCTGTTTGGCGACATCCAATTTGCTTTGCATATCATCCACATCATTCTGCGCCTTCAATTTGTCAGCGTCCGTATACTGATTGATAAGCTTATTATAATTTATCCTTGCATTCTGGATGCTCAATGATTGCTGGGAGAGACTGATAGAGAGCTGTTTTTTATCTAACTCAGCCAAAAGATCGCCAGCTTTCACCTTATCTCATTCTTTCACATAGATTTTCGTCACCTTGCCTTCAGTTCAGAAAACAAGGGTCTGGAGATTCGTTATTTTCGTGGTACCGAGCACTTTAAGCGTATTTTCTATGGAACCAGAAACAACAGTATAGGTTCAAGCAGTAGTTGTAGCTTTCGTAGGAGAAGACGAAGAGAAAGATAATACCACTACAAGGACAAGAAGAACGGCAGCAGTAAGTACATATCGTTTATGTTCTTTTGCTATCTTCAAGGTTTTTTGAGAAATTTCGTGAATATTCATTTCATAGAGAATAAATTAAAAAAGATATCTTATGTACGTTCATAGAGTGCAATACTAATTGGATATTCTTCTCGTATTTGTTCCTCATCACATCATTCCTCATCACATTCCAGGAAATCATCCTAGTCATTTCACGTTACGGGAATTAGTCATTGATCAGCCGAAATTACGGGAAGGTTGATGTCATCAGAATCTATGGACAGTCTGAACGATCAATATGAGTGATAATATGCAGATAATAACGATAAGAGAATTCCTGACGGTAAAGAAGTTCTTGATCTTATCGACCATATGGTTTGTCGTCATCACAAAAAATAGAGAATATAAAAAAATAATATTCATATATACAGAATCACCTTAAATTAACCTTAAAATATGGATAATGAATGATTTTATGAGAAATTATATGTAACTATCATTATCTAACGATACTTCCTCAGGTTTTTTCTCATGATATTCCCTGCTTACCAGATTCATCAATGATGGGATATACAGCAAAGTAATGAAGAATGATACGATCAATCATCAGATGAACGCTATCGCCATGGATCAGAATAATTCATCTTTCATAGCAAGGATAAGCAATCAGATGATCGTCGTTATTTTCGTCAAGAATATCGGGATAAATCTCTCAGCGATACTCTGCTGGAAACTATCAATCACCGAAAGTCATTTTTCCTGATAGTAATATTTGAAATCTTCCAGATGGATCAATGCCTGATTGACTCAGACTCCCATCACGCCAAAGATTCCTATCAAAGCGGGGAACGTGAGATCATATCAGGTCAACGCAAGGATGACGATGGTTCATCAGACAGAAAGGAAGACACTGGAAACGATGACGATAGCATATTTGATATTATTGAATTGCAGAATCAATACGAGGATCATCAAGAGCAGTCCTATGACCATTGCATATCACATATCCTGCATGCTTTGTGATTGAGATTCTATATCTCATCAGCTCGTATATTGCAATCACTCAGGCAAAGGATGATTTTTGATAACTTGATTGATCGCTGCAGTGATATCGCTCAGCGCGACAGTATTCTTTTTATCAGCCTGGATAGAGATATTCCTTTTTCCGTTATCCCTGGTGATAGCATTGATTTCCGGTTCTAAGGTTTTCTGTTTGATGATTTGGTCCAAGGTTATTTTACCCAGCTTCGTCTGTTCTATCGGTAAATCAGTCGACAAGAAAGCGTTCAAAGACAAGGACTCATCACCGAAATCAGAAAACTCCTTGATCTGGACGCCGTTGGATTCGTAGGAAGCGTTTTTGAGCGCAAGCAGGCTGGTAACGGAAGATAAGCTAGTGATTCAGAGTGATTTCGCTTTATTTTCATCAAGCGAATAGACTATTTTTCCATTCGTATATTCGATAGAGATCCCGACATTGAACACGCCAGGGATGGCTTTGATATCAGGCAATATCTCTTGGACATACTCATTGATTCTCTGGTAATCGTCACCGACGATATTGAAAGCGATCGGCTTTCATCACTCTCCTCAGGCTTTGATCGTGAATGCCGAGATATCTTGGATGAACGGATATTTTTCCTTGAGCGCGAGCAAAAGCTCTTTCTGC
>CAZWTC010000005.1:0-4934 GCA_964637175.1 uncultured Candidatus Peribacteria bacterium | reverse complement strand
TTCGACTATCTGGAAAGATTTGATATCTCTCAGGCTTGTATCTACCAATCTTATGGTGAAAGAGCTCACATTGTTCCCTACGCCTCATGCTCATTCAAGCGAGTATCATTGTCCGAGATCGATGGAGATATCCTTGGCTACGCCAGACATGACGGTCTGGAAATATTTGAGCGTCGCATGAGCGACTTTGGACGTATATTGCTGATTATCAGTCAAACTGATGCCCGGAGCATATTTTATATTCATCCAGACATTATTGGAATCGATATTCCCCATGAACGAAAATTTGACCACTCACAAAGGGATGAGCGACAATGCTCAGACGAAGAACAAGAAGAATGAAAATATTATTCATCTGGATCACCATCTCGTCTGATTCCTACGATGATATCGATCCGCAAATTTACGTCCTGTCCTTTCCAAAAACGACAATGAAGACGAAGGGATATAGATCTTTCAGGATTTGAAGAAGAACAACGCCAGAACAGGCAAGATGAACATGGTCACCAAAAGCGATATTGCAAGATTGGAAATGATGGTCACCGGCATCGCTTTGATATATTCGCCGATGACTCAGGTCATTCAGAAATACAGAGGAACAAAAATAGCTATCGTAGTAGTCGTTCAGAAAAATATGGCTCTTCCATAATTTTTGATGGAATCACCTATCGCCTCTCGGATATTACCGGCATATTTCTGCAGTCCGACAACGATTCATTGAGTGATTACGATAAGGTTATCGATCATGATCCCCAGCACCAGGATCAAAGCGAACGAAACAATATTATTGAAGCTGTATCAGATGGCCTTGAGATAGATGAAATTAGCGAGATAGACGATAAGGAACGAAATCATGATCAGCCATGACGATCTGAATCAGAGGAAAAGCAGAATGATGCAAAAGACCAGAAGCGCCGTCTCCCAAAAGTTTTCGATGAACAGACCATAGGTCTTTTGGATGCTTTCTTTCTGGGACAAGGTTTCTATGAATTGAAGATTAGGAACGGTTTTGGCATATGCAGTGACGACATTCTTTATTTCGTCCACAAAGGAATCCAGGCTATATCCAGGAGATTTCTTTATCTGGAAAGAAAGCGCGTTCTGCGTTTCAAGGCTATTGATATCGGAAATCACGAATGATTTCTTATTCTGCTGCTTATATCAGAGATATATCGATGCGACATCTCTGAGCTTTATCGTTTTGCCCGCGACATTGAGAAGATCATAGTCCTGCAATTGCTGGACCAATCAGGTCAGATCTGCAGCATAATTCGTGATTTCAAACGAATATAATTTGCCGGCGACATCTTTTTTGTCCACCGGGAATTTTACGAATGCTCATTTCAGTTGATTGACGATAAGTGAAAAATCCATATCCATCACTGCCAATTTCTGCGCATCAAACATGATCTTCACTTCCTGGACAGGCTTGCCGATGATAGTCAGATCAGAGACTCACGGAATGGATTTTATCTGGTCTTCCAGAGGTTTGAGCTTGTCATACATGATCTGCGTAGGCAATGCTCCTGCTACAGAAAAAGTATAGACAGGAGAATCATTGATATCTATTTTTTTGAGCATAGGATATTTTACATCAGACGGAAGCGTAGGGTATACTTGATCTATCGCTGATTTCAAATCATTGGTGGCATCGACATCGCTTTTCGATGTATCGAATTCGACGAGAATCGTCCCATAATTATAATAGCATGATGAGGTCACATTCTTGACTGAAGTGACTCATTTGACCTTCTGCTCCAAAGGGATGACCACTTGCTCCTCTATCGAAGAAGGATCAGCGCCCAAATAGGTGAAGCTGATATAATAGTACGGGATATTGATGGACGGTTGAGCTTCTTTGGGAATAGTGAAAATGCTCAATGCTCCGTAAATTCACAAGAACACCGTAAATACCAATATAGCTACTTTGTTATTTTTTAAGAAGTTGATCATGATCTTGTACAAACTATAAATCTGAATATTTTTTCATGTTTTCCTTAAATACTGTTTCGTCTCCATTACATCTCAAAAGGGCATAATATTGATCGAAAGCATTGATATACTGTTTTACTATTTTTGCTTCAGGAGATTCCTTTCCTTCTAAAGTTTTGCCTGTTTCAAATTCCATCCAAAGATCAAACATCCTCTGGCCTTTCTCTCAAAAAAAATCTTTCAATTCCATCATGAATGCTTTTTCTCTTGAATGTTTTTCTTCAGGACTAATTTCTCAGCCATATTGTTGAGGGACATAATCAGCTTCTTTATATTCAGCCGTATCATGAAATCTTGCCATATCAAGCATTTTTTGAAGATCAAGTTCCGGATGTTGCATTCCATAAAAATGAGCAGCCTTGACTACTTTATTAACATGTTGTAATACCGTTTCTGCTATAGATTCTTCTATATGCCTATTTTTCCATCATGTTCTGATTTTATCTGGTTTTGTATTCATAGCATTTCTCACTTCCCTGATTTTCGCTACCTCTTGTGAAGTAAATTTCATAAATTATAGTAAATGAATAAAATATTTTTAAAACTGCATGCTTATGCTTTCCGCTTTATGCTTCATGCTAATATTAATTCACTATCTCATCTCCCATATTCAATCCGCTCAACACTTGGACATATCCATCATTGATATTTCACAAGGTCACGTAGATATTTTGGACTCAAGTTCCCACTTTGCGACTGACAAGATTACCTTCAAGCCTCGGACTGATATATTGCAGAGGGATCCATACCTGATCCTGATCAGCGAGCTGTGAAGAAGTGATAAGCACTCTTTCGTTTTCCTTGAGCGGTAAAGAGATGACAGGAATCTCATAGATATAATTCTGTGTCGCAGGATCTTTGTAGGGATATTCATACATAAGGATTCAGGTACCCAATGACTGCCCTGCTTCGTTGGAAATATCCACTTTGCTTCATAACGGCAATTGCTGATAGGAAAATACCTGCAGACTAAGATTTCATGGATGTGTCGGAGAAATCTGACAAAGCAAGGTATTTGGAGAGACCTTATTATCTTCACCGACAGCTTTCATTTTGACGACACCATCCACACCGGCATACAGGATTTCTCCATCAAGCGAATTAGACAGCATAGCGATATTCTGCTTCAAGGTAAGCACTTGATTTTTGAGGCTAGCAAGCTGGATCGCCTGACTATCAGCAGATGAAGTCAGCTGATGCGCTAATGTCTTTTGTGCGAGCTGCAAGTTGGCTTTTTGGTTTTCAAGCTGCAAAGCAGTAGATTTTGTCGTATTGCCTTCGAAATTATCCGTATTGGTATCCAAGGTCTTTATCTGACTATTATAGGTATTCTTTACAGAATCATATGAGCTGGCAAGCGTATCGAACGCGGATTTGGTAGTCATGAACGTGGTCGCCAAGGTCGTATATGTCGTATACAAGCCATCGATGGAAATTCAGGCATTGCTGGATTGCGGTAATGCAGCAGAAGCGGTGGTAGCGGCAATGCTCTTTGCTGCAAGAGCCATAAGATCAGAGATATCGAGAAGATATGCAGAAAATTCATCCGCAGTCATCGTATCGGAAACCTTGGCATTGAGATGCGAGTATGTCGACAACACTTCTTGTTTCAGGCTAGGATCTTTATCAGAGATGACTAACGCTGAACTGAATACATCATTGACCTTTTTCAATGCATCTTTGATCATGATGAGCGATTGCTTATAAGTATTGGAAACGCTCGTTTTCATCTTATCCAGATCCAGAGTTTTCGACGCGGTGAGCGTATCATATTGTTGATCCAGCAGATCAGCCTGATAGTCCAAAGAGGAATTTGTATAGTCTTCTGACTTTTCAAGATTTTCAAACAATTGGACATTGGTATCATATTGATCTTGAAGGATATTTTTTTGCAAGGCTAACGTATCTTCAGTAAGTCCGTATATCGTCGTCAGATTATCCAACTGCTCACGCAAAGCAGCAAGCTGGATTTCATTATTCTGATAACTAGGATCCTCGGCGTTGGCTTGGATTTTTGCTATGATGGTATCTTTTTGCACCTGCATGCCAGGCTGGCAATTAACATAATCCAAAATCCCTCCTCTATTGGTGACAATAGTTTTTATGCTATCAGCGATGACTGTCCCATACAAAGCGGTCTGGAATCCTGGCAAGGCTCATACTGTATACGCAATAGTGAATCATTGGACGGTTCATGTGGACAATACGGTATCATCAACCTGTTTTCCACATCATGATATAACAAGGAGAGCAAGGAAAGACAAGAATATGAGGGTGATCTTTTTCATAAGCATACGATAAAAAAATATAAATCAGAATACTATTAATTTTCGGAATATTATTGAAGTTCGGATTTTATATATTGGAGAAATTTCTGGACATCGTCAGACTTGATCATCCCGATGGCTATATCGCCTTTGGAAATGATCATCAAATCGTCGCCAGGAATGATATTCAAGAGATCTCTTACATGTTTGGGGATGACCACTTGAGATTTAGGTCAGACAGTCACCTTACCATGCATTTTAACTTTCAGATCAGAGCACGTCATAGATTTACCTATAGTAATAAAAGTTGGAAAAGTCTTACTAGACTATGAATTTAAACAATAAAGTCAATACATTATTTTTTAATAAAAGAAAAAGACAGCAAAAGCTGTCTTTTAGCATATACCTAAGCAAATCTTAGATTTTATAGTAAGCTATTCGAAGAATGAACAGAGAGAATAAGACAACAAATATTCACATAGTGATTGATCCTATAGGTTTTGAATAGAATCGTTTATATTTTTTATATCCATAATTTGGGAATCGCAACAAAACCAGTCACTTGAGAAGCGACAAATATCCAAAGAGAGAAAAGAACGTCAACCGGCTTGCAGTAAATTTTTGATAGACGCTCAAAAAAAGAAGTCAGAGAATCATAATGATGAACGCCCATAC
>CAZWTC010000004.1:7442-23333 GCA_964637175.1 uncultured Candidatus Peribacteria bacterium | reverse complement strand
TTCGCCACTTCATCATTAACGACCTGAGGAAACGCAAAATATTCCCCCATCACCAGAGGTAATCTCAATGCATCTCATTTCAAAGGCGGAATGGAAATGATGAGTCTGTATGTGAAAAATAATCCGAGGACGCAATTTTTCCAAGGGAAAGGATTGGTGATCTGATGATGATTCACCAAAAACCCATATACCGGAGAGGATAATGTCGGATTCATCTCGGCGATATTGCAAAAAGAGGCGCCATGGATAGGACAGCATTTCCGCGAACCTAAGCCGGAAATATCATATATGGAAAATCGGGATGAAAAAGCGCAGCTCATCATAGAAAGCACTATAGACAAGAACATCACATTCCTTAGCGGACAACCTTCACGAGGATCGAATCTTCTCTATAAGGTTTTGGAATACACCGGCAAAAAGAATATCCTCGAAGTCCGGCCGAATTTTGAATTCTTTTCACGGGGAGGGATGGCGATAGATCTCTATAAACCGCAATTCCAAGCATTGTTTCCATGAAACAAAGTGAAATACTATCAAGCATACAACGCTTCTGAATGATTCTTCGCGTGTCAGGATTCCAATTTCGCCGACGATATGATATTGTTCACCAATCATGGAGTGTTCTACGAATTCATCCCGTTCGAAGAATATGGGAAGGAGAATCCTACGGTTTTGACGTTGAACCAGGTAGAGGCGAACAAGGATTACGTAATTGTGATAACAAATAATTCCGGCTTGCGAAGATACGTACTCGGGGATACTATTAAATTCACGACTTTGGATCCACGGAGGATCAAGATTTCCGGTAGGACGAAATATTATATCGATGTAGTGGGTGAGTGCGTGACATCTGATTACACGGACAAAGCATTGCTCGAAGCATGCAAAAAGACGGACACCATAGCGACAGATTATATGCTTGCACCGATCACCTATTCAGGATGAACGATCAGAGGAGCATACGAACGAGTCGTAGAATTCACGAAAGCGCCAAAAGACGAGCACGAGTTCGCCAAAGTCTTGGACAAGGAACTCTGCAATATCAATTCCTATTATTTCGATGAAAGATATGATACCAAAGTGCTCGGAGAACCCGTAGTCCATTGTGTAAAACAAGGCACGTTCTACGAATGGATGAAGACAAAGAACAAACTGGGCGGTCAGCACAAAGTGCCAAAAGTCTCTAATGAAAGGAAAAATATCGACGAGATACTGGCGATCATAGAATAGGTCATCTGATTAATAATTGACTTTTGATATAAAATATATATAAGATTAAAAACAAAAAAACAAACAAATATGAAAATAAAAACATTAAAAGTCCTTTTTGGGATTTTTTTAATTTTAGTAGTTTTCTGCATAACTGCAGAAATCTTCTTATTGATAGTACATCATTGGGCAATCGTCTTGATTGCAAATGCATGTATTATCGTTTTCTGGATGTATCTTTTCTTTAAGAATAATCCTAAAACATCCCTTCATCGTTTCTATGATGAAAGGCATGATAATAATAAGCTACGATTAAAACTGCCCCAAAAACTGAAATTCAGCTATAAAAAGCAGGATTTCGAATTCAGCTGCGGACCTACGGTCATGCAGATGAAACTAGAAAAATATGGTATCTTCCTTTCTCAACAGGAGATCATGGAATTTGCCGGAGATAAAAGCTTCGGTACATCCCCATGGGAAATTGTGAGAACCTTGAATATGATATTCAAACAATACGAAAAAGATTTTCGTGCTAGGATATCATATTACACGACGTGTGCTGAATTAGAAAAAAACATTTTAGAAGAACGCGGAGTAATTGTGCTATTTATTAGCAATTTCCAGCAAGCTGGATTTACGAATAATGCAAATTATCCGCACTTTGCCATCCTCAGCTTTATAAGCTTAGCAGAAAACAAAGTGGTGCTGGTCGCGCCATCATCTGATTATACCTATCATGGTGAGTCAGAAGAAGGCGAAGTGACGATGTCTCGAGATGAATTTCATCATCGATTTTATGGTGATATGATGCATCTGAAAACGTTGGAGTATAAACCAACGATCAATCATACACGAAAGAATCGAGTATGGAATCTAGTATGCAGAGGAGTCGTTATCTTTGCATATATCACAAAGATAATCAAACCCGGTCTCGCCATCATCATCGAGCCGGTAGAAAAATAAATGGGTAATCCCTGGATATGTGTTCAGGGATTTTTTTTATCACATAGAAATTTCTAAAATTTTATTTTAATCCAACTTGATAGACGAAACTAAATATCTATACACTACATTAATGTAGAATTTATAATTTATAATTTAAAATTTCTTAAAGTATGAAAACCATTCAAACCGTAGATGCTGATATTTACGCAGCTATACTAGCTGAACAGCAAAGGCAGTCAGAAGGGATGGAGCTGATCGCAAGCGAAAATTATCAATCGCCTGCAGTGCTAGAAGCGCAATCTTCGGTGTTCGCCAACAAATATTCTGAATGATTTCCCGGCAGAAGATATTATGGCGGACAAGAAAATACTGACAAGATCGAACAGTTGGCCATCGATAGAGCAAAAGAAATCTTCCATGCTGATCATGCAAACGTGCAGGCATTGTCCGGTGCTGCTGCGAATCTCTGCGTGTATTCTGCATTGATGAATCCCGGAGATACGATTCTCTGAATGGACCTCACGCACGGCGGACATCTCACGCACGGCGCTCCCGTCACATTTTTTTCCAAAGTCTTCAATTTCATCAGATACAAGACTACGCCAGATGGCAAGGTAGATTTCTATCAAGTCCGCAAGCTCGCTCATGAACACAAGCCCAAGATGATCTTAGCATGATTTTCCGCCTATCCGAGAGAGCTCGACTATGAAAAATTTGTAGAGATAGCAAAGGAGGTCTGAGCTATCGCATTTGCTGACGTATCGCATATCGGAGGATTCATAGCCGCAGGATTGCTCAAAAATCCATTGGATTACGGATTTCATGTGATGATGACGACGACGCACAAATCGCTCAGAGGTCCGAGATGAGCACTTATTCTCAGCAAATGAATCGTCTCCAATCCGCTCAAGAAACCTGAAGATACGATAGAGAATATCCCTACCAGGATCGATAGGGCAGTGTTTCCTGGCATGCAAGGCTGACCGCATATGAATACCATTGCCGCTATCGCCGTAGCATTGCATGAAGCGCAGACGCCGGCATTCAAAGCGTACGCGCAGCAAGCGCTCAAGAACGCACAGACCCTATCATCCGAATTGCTTGCGCGTGGATACAAGCTCGTTACCTGATGAACTGATAATCATATGGTTATCGTGGATTTCAGCGGTACTGAATTAGATTGATCGATCGCAGAAAAAACATTGGATAAAATCTGAATTTCCACCTCCAAATCGACTATCCCCGACGATCCGAATCCTCCATTCAGACCATCCGGACTCAGAATCGGCTTGCCGGCTATGACGACGAGAGGGATCAAAGAAGTCGACACCATAAAAATCGTGGAATTCATGGATCACGCATTGAAAAATAAGGATAACGAAGAAGTGCTCGCCGAACTCAAAAAAAAGGTCAGAGCATGTAGTTTGTCCTTCCCTGTTCCTGGATTATAAGAAAAGTAAAAAAAGACTTGACATTAGATAAGAAATAATTATAAGGTAAACAACAAAATATAAAAGTAAAGTTTTTACCGGATTCAGTTGTGTTTAATAAACACGTTTACTGCATGTGTCAAACACATCTAAATGTACTATCTCCCATGTGATCACTGAGAGAGGTGCCTGTATCTCATTCTGTAATAGATACCGCCGGTTATTAGTAAAAATGTATTGTTAAACAAGTTAAGGGCTCGAGGATTCTCGAGCCCTTCTCTGTATAGTCGAAAAATTTACTTGATCACGAAACAATAAACCACCGCTAGTAACAATGCAGTGTGAAATGTAGGTCGAGCAGTGTATCCTACAAGAAGAGAAGATAATCCATCCAATATCGATATGTTCATAAAAGGAATAAAACCAAGCCAATAGTGATAGGAAGAAATATGTGATATTGCCCTACTAGCGGAAAAAAGGATTTTTTTGTCCAGTATTTTTGCATCCTGGCAAAAATATTGGTCGTGGGTTTGGGGCGCGAAAAGCCCCATATATAAAAAGAGAATATCAAAAGCATTCGGTATTGATAGCAGAAAGTAAATGCGTATAAAGCGTAAAAGCTTTTATATTTCATTGCGGCTATGAAAGCAAAAGACTATATCCAAAAATTTATCCGGACACTCGGTCTCAGAAATGATGTCGGCTGGAAAACATATCCGTTGCAGTATAAAGCAGGGGATTTTGAATTATTGAAAATCCAGTCAAGCAAGATCACTGCCAAAGACAAAGTCATCCTGATCACCTCATGAATCCATGGTGAAGAGATCGCCGGACCGCTTTCTTTGCTGAAATATATCAATAAGATCATAGACCTTATCCATGGCTATGGATATAAGCTTATCATCTATCCTTTGAATAATCCTTCCGGTTTTGAATATGTGACCAGATTGGATATCGACAATGATAGCTGACCTTGCGGCAATAATGATTTCATCCGTTATCAGATGCCTGATGGGACATTCCAAGATGAGTGCAAGGAAGGCCAGACATTCGCCAAACGATATCGATCAAGCGATCCCGTATTGCAGCAGAGACTTCCTGTGGAGACAGCATTGCTCCATAAGCTTCTCAGAGAAGATCCTCTTCATCAGGTCGTCGGTCATCTTGATTTCCATCAGGATTATATCACCCCGATTTCATGACCGTATGCATATTTTTATACCTTCAGCGATAGCTATCAGCCTATCATTGCGACGATAAAGAAGCATATCCCTCTTCTGACCAACACGGTGATCAGTGCAGGAGAGACATGATGAGTCATGAGCAATGACAATGCGTGCATCATAAGGCACGATGGGACGATCAATGATCTCCTGTTCAGGCTTGGACTTGAAGATACCATAACTGTTGAAACCACAGGGCAAACGCCTTTGCCTCTTGCCCAAAAAATAAATCGATTCTGGATCAAATGATTGGTTTTATTTCTTAATCACAAGACATCATGCTGATCAAAAAAACCTTCTTCATCGAGACAGGAAGCAAAAAAGAGAAAATAACCGCGAATATTTTGGATTTTCCTAATCTCGTACAGCCAAATACCTATTCCTGCGGAGCAGTCTGCGTACAAAGCGTCCTATGGTATTATGGAAATCGGAAAAGACAGGAATGCGTCCTGGAAAAAGTCCTTGATGTCGATAAGGACGAGTGAACAGAAACCAAAAATATGATAAAATTCCTCAAAAAAGAGAAATTCAAAGTAGATATGCATCAAATGACTGTGGATGAGCTTGAATGATATGTCAAAAGATGAATTCCTGTCATTGTCCCTATCCAGGCACGAAGCGACAAGAAGGTGAAATATGCTAATGTGCGGCATGAGGGGCATTTTATCGTGGTTGTAGGATACAACAAAAAAAATCTTTTTTTCTCTGATCCCGTCACTTGCCATACCTGTTACCTTCCCAAAAAAGAGTTCTTGGAGAGATGGCACGATATAGACAATAAGCAGAAAAAATATAACGACGGCATCGCTATCTATGGCAAAAAACCGAAGCATGATTCACTATCGCTACGAAAAACCGCTTAAAAATAAATTAATAATTAATAATGTTGGTATTTGTCTTACTACTTACTATTGTGTATCGTGATAGTTCATGCGTATGATTCATTTGTTGTTAGTTGTTCATTTTTAATTGTTAGTTTTGTAGTATGGATATCGTCCTTATTGTAATCTGAGCGCTATTGTGTATTGCAGCGGTCATCGGCTCATTGCTTCCTGTCTTGCCTGGACCATTGCTTGCGTATATCGCGTTCATCCTCTTGCAATTGACCTGAGCGCATCCTTTTGGACGGACATTTTTCATCATCCGGGCGTTGATTATCATCTTTCTTACCGTGTTGGATTATATCATTCCGTCGCGAGGGACCAAAAAATTCGGCGGCACCAAGCGAGGAGTCCGTGGAAGCAATATCGGGCTTGTCATCGCAGTCATCATTCTGCCTATTTTCGGCATCGTACTCGGACCATTCTGACTTCTCGGATTGATCGGCGGTCCATTTGTCTGAGCGTATCTCGGAGAAAAATATGCAGGTAAGCAGCATACCCACGCACTTAGAGCAGCTCGATGATCATTCATCTGATTTGTGACATGAAGTCTTCTTAAGCTTGTAATTTCCGTGATTATGTGTATCTACTTTGTCTCGGCTGCATATACTATAATAGCTAAATAAATTTAGAATTTAGAATTTAAAATTTAAAATTAATAAGGATATGAAAATAAGATACCTGATAGGAATGGTTTTCGTTGTTTGAATGATGTCTCTGGGTGCAAGATCAGAGGCATATCTTTTTGGTATGAAATCATGGGATAATAGCATCGAAAACATCCAGCACATAGAAAAGGAATATAAGCTTGATCTGCCGATCGTATCGTTCATTTTCGATCCGCGAGGGCCGCATGTGGAAACCATGATGGATCAGCTGAACGAAAAACTCGGTGAAGACAAGATCTATCATATCTCTATCTCTCCGAATATGTTCACCGCAGCACAAGTCGCTGCAGGAAAATTCGATACGGAATACAAACAGTTTTTCCAAGCGGTGAAAAGGAATAACCTGAGAGTGATTTTCCGCACCATGCACGAGATGAACGGCGGACGATATCCGCGAAGCTCCAATCCCAAGACATTCAAGAAAGCATGGATCCATGTGCGAGAACTTTCCAGAGCCGAAGGGATCAATCAATCGAATATGCTCTTCGATATGTCCGTCAATGCACGGGATCTTCCTGCAAAATGAGGGAAGCCTGCACAGACTGCGGTATTCATCCAATGTCAGCCGAAGCTGAAGGAGAAGCTCAAATGTCCGTCTTTTGAAGACTATTATCCTGGCGACAAGTACGTAGATCTCATGGGGGTGACATTCTACAATCGAGGAAAAGGAAACGGCAACAGGCGACGAGGAACGCCTGATCAAATCGTGAATAACGCATGACGAAAAACCTTGGATAGGCTCAAAACATTCAACAAGCCGATTTTTGTCGATGAAGTCGGAACGACAGCCGTGAATTACACCTGAGCCTACGATTTCAATAAGTCGCTTGCGGTCTACCAAAACAATTCATGACTCAAAAATACTCGGCTTCTCCAGCTCAAATCCTTCCTTCTCAGAGAGACCAGGATCGCAGGCGCGATCTATTTCAACGTGGATCTCACCAATGGATTGAAGAATCGGACATTGGGCGAATTGGATCGGTCCGTGATAGATTTCGTATCCGATAAATTCTATGACAAGATCCTCGACGTCTACGAAGCCGGCAAACCGAACGAGAGCAATGCATTGTATTATCTCTTCAATATCAAACGCGTGACGCTCAATGATAAGACATATTTCATTAAATCTGATTATGCGAAACCCGTGAAGGATCTCTATTCTTTTACGACGACGTATATTTCAGGACTCGCCAACCAACTCAATTTCCTTGATGAAACCAAAAAGACCTGAAGCCTCAGGAATAAATACAAACGCTTCGGCAGCGGCGACTTAACTGCAATCGTAGATAATACGAAGAAGTTTTTCAAATAACTATAAAACAACCTCCTCTGAGACCGAAGGAACTCCCTATCAGGGATAGGAGGACATGTCCTAAGCGAAGTCTTAGGGGAATAAAGAGGAGCTTTTTTAAAAAATAAAAAAACTACCAAAGGAAATTACCTCTAGTAGTTATACTTGTAATGATTTTTATTCCTTTAGATATATTCTAATAGGATTGTGATTTTGTAAAAATTATTAAACATTGTTTCAATATCCATTTTACGATCGACAGAATTTGATGTGAAATAGATGTCGCCAGGTTCGAATTTTTCTCCGAATCTACAATTATCAAATATATATTCATCTGCCACGTATTTAAACAGAGTGTCGCCATCGAAAGTACCAATTTCGCCATCAGGAAGGCTTTTAAAAAAACTTTCCATTTTTTCTTTTGATTTTTCCATGATATTTATTTGTTTTTATTATGTATATAATAATTATTTAATAATAAATGTCAATACTATTTTACAACAAAAAAATTATAGCTATCTACCATAAAGTTATTGTTATTTATTTTGTAGGGGACGGTTTCAAATTTATCCCGGAATTTTGCGGGGCAGGACCGATGTTCCATTAGGAATATATCGTAATCGGGATGAACACTAGCAGCTGTTGTCGGATTACCTATTTTTTGTTGTTTATTATCTTATATGGTGGAGATGTGACTTATTTGAGTATAGAAATACTTTTGACTTTTTCAATTATAAAAAAAGCCCGGTTTACCGGGCATTCCTCCTAGTTTTTTTCTAAGAAGATAAAAATCTTTTTACCTTCTACATTTAGTTCTCCAGCAAGAGTTGATGGAAATTCTGGCTTTGCTTGATTGTTATAATCAAGCCATAATTTTCTTTGTTTTTGCCGACTTGAAAACCAAGTTGGACCTACAACCACAGTTGCTCTATTGTCTCTTTTTAGCACTTTATCAAAGTTGGAACTAGGTGCCATATATTCGACACTAGCAGCCATTGTGATTGTTGTTATTCCCGGAATACTCTTAGGAATTACAAAACTTTCTATAGAATGCGTTCTTGTCATAATAAAACCTCCTTTGTTTTTATTTAATATATATTTTCTAGTATTGCTTATATATTTTTTCTACTAGAAGTCAATCACACTTTAAAAAAATCTCCACTCTTGATTCCTTATTTGAAACAAAAAGGGGACGGTTTGAAACCGTCCCTTACGCTCGTATAGCTATATCAGCGGTACTGTTTCAAATAACTCCAGTAATACTTGATCTTCTGTCAGTCACGACAATTTCGCTTGATAATTCAAAATGATCCTATGTCTGAGGACCGGCAATGCGACTCTCTGGACGTCTTCATGGGTGACGTAGGATTTTCCGTTTGCCAAAGCGACTGCTTTGCTGGCAAGCATCAACCCTATCGAACCTCTCGGCGATGTTCCGTAGAGGATATAGTCGTGCTCTTTTCTCGTGATATTTGTGAGTCTGGTGATATAATGTTTGATCTCATCTGAGATGGTGATCTTGTCGATGTCTTTTTTGATTTCATCCAATTGGCTATGAGAGAGGACGCTTTTGATGCTAGTCATATCCTCTTTTTCCATGATATCGAGAATCTGTTTTTCTTGGGTGATGCTCGGATAATGGACCAATACCTTGAATAAGAATCTGTCGATTTGGGCTTCAGGAAGGGGATAAGTTCATTCCTGCTCTATGGGATTCTGTGTCGCCAAGACCAAAAACGGTGAAGGAAGCTTATGCGTGATTCATCCTATGGTCACTTGCTGTTCCTGCATCGCTTCAAGCAGGGCTGACTGAACTTTCGGCGTGGCTCTGTTGATTTCGTCCGCTAAGATGATATTTGCCATGATAGGTCACATCTTGGTATCGAATGCTTGCGATGTGCTGTTATAGATCTCTCCGCCGAGGATATCTGCCGGCAAAAGGTCAGGTGTGAACTGTATCCTTTTGAAATCCAATCCCAGCAATTGCGCGAAGATATGGATGGTCTTGGTTTTTGCTAATCAAGGGAATCCTTCCACCAAGACATGTCCGCCGCAGAGGATGTTGATCATGATGGCGTTGATAAGCGAATCCATGCCTATGATATGATGATGTAATGTCTCTTTGAAATGTTTGAGGTCCTTGTGATGAAATTCGATCGTTTCGAGTCATTCCTGAAAATATCTCGTATCTATCCTGTGATGAAGGTCAGGGGATTTTTTTTCCTTGTTGAAGAGATTGAAGATATGCCTGAAATTCTGGGTATCTTCCTTGAAGAAGACCAAAAGCACGACGACTACGATAACGATGACTATGGCCAATAAGATGATGAGCGTTCGCATTTCTTTGCTGCAAGTAAGTAAACGAGATTATACTAAGTATCTCAATGATAATATCAACAAAAATCAATCTAATAATAGAATCACCCCTACCCCTCTTTATCAAAGAGGGCTGTCTTTATTAGAAGTCCCCTTTGCGACCGAAGGGAATCCTGTGGATAAAGGGGAAAACGAAAGGGGATTTTACAATGCAGAAATTTGCATTTTTTACGAATCCGAGTATAATTATCCTGCATCATTTATTTTATGCTGTTTGATATATGAATACTTTATGAGCCGCAGCAGGAACAGTTACAGAAACGTTTCGAGACGTTATCGTGAGGATATACGATAATCCTTTTGTCTCAAAGATAATTTCTGTGATTTTGGCGATAGTGCTGAGTTTTGTATTGATGTCATTGTCCAAAATATTAGCTACCTATCTCAAAAATAAGATCACAAGAAACTTTATCGTCAAAGGGAATAAGGATATTGAAAATGTTTCCGCATTGATAGGAGATATCATTTTCTATGTTTTAGTGGTGTTTTCCTTGTTTATCGGTTTTAGTATCGTGGGATTGCAAGTAGGGCTTATCCTCTGAGGAATATCTATCGGAGTCTGATTCGCTTTCAGGACGACGCTCACCAATATGATTTCCGGTATCATGATTTATACGACCAAGGAATATCAGCCAGGAAGCATCGTATCAGTCAAATTGCCTGGAGGGGAGATGACAGGGAAAATAGAGCAGATCGATATGAAAAATACCATTCTCAGGACCTTTGATTTCAAGAGAGTCGTGATCCCTAATTCCAAATTCGTCAGATCGGTCATCAAAACCTATAGCCTGGAAGCAGTGCTTAAACTGGAGCTGGAACTCAATATCGATATCAATCTGGATATAGAGAAAGTCATTGATGTCACGCTTGCTAAGACTAATTCCTATGATTTTGTCATGTACAAAGAATATACTCAGGTGCTTATAGAAAGCTTTGATCAGAAAGTCTGTAAGATGAAAGTGAGCTTCTGTTTCAATCCAAATGCCGGCATTCCTACCGACATCATGAAGTCCAAAGTGCAGGCAGGATTGATCCAGGAATACAAAAAGATGGCTGTAAAATAAAAAATCCCTGGTGTAGACGTCATTCCCGCGAAGGCGGGAATCCATACTAAGTAAATTGGATTCCCGATCGGGTCGGGAATGACGTGGAAGAGTGTAGGGATTTTTTTCGAGTCTTGTTTTTTAAAAATTGCGATTCATTCTCTCTTGAGTATATCACTATAATAATGTATAAAGCAATACATATCAATTTTTGTCGCGAAGCATTTGTCGCCCGCCTAGGCGGACATTTATCAATGTTTTATGATCATGATCGCATTTTCCATCGGTTCGCTCGATATCTATCGATACGGAATATTCTATTTCATCGCATTTGTGGTAGGATATCTTTTCCTTTCTCGGATCATCAAAAAAAATATATTCTGAACGAAATTTCCCCGTCTGCAGACCTTTCTCCAGGATCATCTCGATGACCTCATGATTTGCATATTTTTGGGTGTCCTCATCGGAGGAAGATTGGGACATGTGATCATCTACGATTTCCGTTATTATCTGCAGCATCCTATGGAGATTTTTCAGGTGCGGAAATGATGAATGTCGTTTATTTGATGAATGTTCGGCGTCGTCATAGCCTTCGCTGCGCTTGCACGGAAAAAGAGATTCAGCTTCAAAGAGATAGTGCTGCTCTTCGATATCATTGTCGCTATCTTGCCGTTCGGTATCATGCTTGGCAGAATAGGGAATTTCCTTAATCAGGAATTGTACGGTGTCCTCGTATCCGCTTGGTTGCCGCGTTTATGATATCCGTTATTTTCTCTGCTCAATGACCTTGGCATCTTCCATGTGTATCCGCAGATAGATGGTTTCCTTAGAGTGAATACCAATCTCCTTTCCAGCTTTTTCGAGTGATTTGTTTTGCTGCTTATCACCTTGTCTATCATTCGCAGACGAGTCAAAACAAAAGCACCGCAGCCATGAAAGATAGTCGCTGTGTTTTTGATAGGATATAGTTTCATCAGGTTCTTCCTTGAATACCTAAGAGCTGATTCCCAGCTGGAATTCCATGGTCGATTCACTACGAGCCAACGATTCTTTTTGTGATTTTTTGTATTGGGCGCGGTGACATTAGCATTCAGAAAAAGATTGCCATAAAAAAAAAGAGACGCCGCTATCGGACGTCTCTATAAAATATGCTTTTGAATAGCAATAAGTTCGCCATGCTTATCTGTTAGAAAATCTACCTTATCTCATGCATTAAAAGATAGATTATTATTTACGGTAGTTTCTTCCTTATTTTGATCTGAAATGATAGTTATTTTTTTATTTTTTTTATCTACTGTTTTGATTGTTCCTGCTGTTGTCAAAATAGCTTTGTCATTTACTTCAATATATTTTACTGGTTGATTTTCATGTATATCAAACCATCATTCTATATTGATATATTTGTAAGTTTCATCATCCAAGATAGTTCACAATCATTTTATTCTGTTGTAAAACCTTACAATTCCTGAACGAATAGGCATTATTGTCGCATTTTCTTTTTCTTTATCATCAATATCATCATCATATTCTTCATCTTTGCCATATTTCATTAATCCCATTAAAATATTTTTGAGTTTTTGTTGGATATCTTGAGGGATGTCTTTATTGCGATGCCAAAATATATCACCCTCATCTTTGCATATATACCGAAGTTCATTGTCTTTGATAAAATACACTCAATAATTGGTGTCTGCCGTCGTTCATGCCATCAAAGGAATTATTTTTCCGTAATCGGTTTTTGCGAATCCGAGTCCTAAAAATATATCAGTACCAGACAAAAATCAAAAAGGGATTCATTCAAATTCACATTCTATTCTCTTTGATCATTTATTCAAAGATATCTTTCATGTTTTAGCTGTTTGTATCTTCTCATCTAGATATCACGCATGCTTATTCCCGAATAATTCTGTATCCATACCTAACGAATCATCTTCATATGAAACATCATTTATATTAGCAAGCACACCAAATGAAGGATCAATGACATATCTTTTGTCTCATATATCCAAAAATAGAAATTGATGATTATTCTCTCATACAAAATAGACATCGCAATTTCCACCACACATTCATAATACAGTTTCTTGTTTCGTCTCTTTCTGGATATGCGATATGATCTTCTTATCTATAAATTTATTGTATATATATGCTGACAGATCCGCACAAGTTCATCATATTCATGATTTCATCTGTTTTTCGAGATTTGTTTCATTGGACCAATCAAAACTATCTACTCTGATATGTCATAATGCCTTAATTTTTGCTTCGGTATTGTAATAATTGCATTTTTTATCATATACTATGCTGATTATATCATCGATTGTCTTATTACTCATGCCTAATTCACTGAATTCCTCGATTGCCTTAATCATATTCTTTGTGAATAATTTTGATGCTATGTGTTTATTATTCCTTGCATATTTCAGTATCTTTAATGTTTCATAATATTTCGCATTATTCGGATTACCTAAATGTTGAGTAAGTATATTCTTTATGCTTGCTGAAGTATCTTTTTTTGTTTTGCTAAAAAGTGACTCTACTGAAAGAGATTGTTGCTCTTGTAATTGTTGTGTTTTTTCTTGATTAATTTTTGGCATATTGTTTATGATATTTTTTAAATATCATATATATTATATTGATAATGTGTTTTTTTGCAAAATTATACAAAAAAAGAGACGCCGCTATCGGACGTCTCTACAAAAATATAATGATTGATAAATTTGTAATCTGTAATCTGTAATTTGTAATTACATAATTATTTATTTGATCTGATACATGACATTTACATTGATGGTCACTTCAGTCTCTCCAGGAGAAAGCGAAGGTGTGCTTACAGCAGCGTCAGAAGCGGTTGCTCCCATAGCTTCATTTTTTGCATAATAGATAGGAGATGGATTAGAATAACTATTATCCGTGATCATGACCGGTTTGCCGAGGGTGACTCCGCTGGCTTTTGCCAATTGCTCAGCTTTTGCCTTGGCATCTGCCAATGCTTTTTCGCGGGCTCCTGCATATGCAGCTACTTTGTCCTTGAGATCGAAATAGGTATTATCGACATTCACTCCTCCTACTTTGGAAATCTGTGTGACGATATTCCCTCATTTTTCTCAGAAGCTTTCTCCGCTGACATTGATCGTGATGCTTTGCTGTGATCTGTATCCGAGCAATTTCCTTCCGCTTGCATCGCTTCGGTCATATTCCGGGTAAGTATTTACATTAGTGGTCTTGATATCTTTGTCAGCGATATCGGCAGCTTTGAGGATCGCTTTCACTTTAGCTACTTTGTCATTGGCTTGTGCCTGCGCCGCTTCAGTGGTGGCTGCAAGTTCAGAGATAGAGACATTGATGACGAGCATATCGGGCGCTACAGAAGCTTTCCCTTCTCCCATGACGGAGATGGTGTTGGTGATTCATTGTGCAGTCTGCTGATTGTTCTTGTTGGATTGGATCATAGCGTTTCCTACGAAGAAGAATGTTAACGCCAATAGTAATGCTGCTCCCAAGAGGAAAAGTCAGTTAGTAGTTTGTTTTTGCATTTTTATATCAATAAAGTGATAAAATTATCTACCATATATAGCCGAAAGCTGTTGCATAATCAAGTTAATTTTCTTGAACTTCAAAACTATATCACTAATCTCTCTATTAATTTTGAATGTTGAATTTTGAATGCTTGATGAAGGATTTGTCTTGGCATAGACTATTGTGGATTACAATAGTCAACGAGCACAAATATATTCATTTAACATTTAGCATTTAACATTTAGCATTTATTTTTTGTAATTGAAATATGGTGACCCGAAAAGATATCGCTGATATGGTATTTCCTGAAGTGACAGAGACTATCCAAGATATGGAAAAAAAATATCCGCCGAGAAATAATTTCATCTGCTCACGTTTCGCGCCGAGTCCTACCGGATTCCTTCACATCGGAGGAATATATTCGGCCTTCGTTTCACGGAAATTCGCTAAACAGCAGAACGGAACATTTATCCTGAGAATAGAGGACACAGACCAGAAGAGAGAGATTCCATGAACGGTTGATCTCATTATCGATAATATGAAGATTTTCGGCATCTCCATTGACGAATGACCGTTGAATAATGCAGAATGAAAAGACTGTAAGAGAGATGTTGGAAACTACGGACCGTATACCCAATCGCAGAGAAAAGATATCTACAATGTTTTCGCAAAATATCTCCTAGAAAATGGATTGGCGTATCCATGCCGGATGACATCGGAAGAATTGGAAAACGTCCGTGACCAGCAGACAAAAACCAAAGTGACTCCCGGAATCTACGGAAACTATTCCGTCCGGAGAAATAAGCCGATCGAAGAAATTACAGAAAAATTACAAAACGATAAAAATTTCGTGCTCAGATTCCGTTCGCCTGGCGAAGTGAACAAGAGAGTGGTGATTGAAGATGTCATAAAATGAAGGATTGAGACGATAGACAATTTCAATGACATCGTCCTCATCAAATCCGATGGCTTGCCGACCTATCATCTCGCGCACATTGCTGATGATCATCTGATGAGGGTCTCTCATGTGATCAGAGGAGAGGAGCGATTGGCTTCGGTGCCATTGCACTTGCAGCTTTTCAAGTCTTTCGATCTATCTGCTCCGAAATATTGTCACGTAGCACCATTGCTCAAATTGGACAACGGCAACAAAAGGAAACTTTCCAAGAGACATGACCCGGAGGCTGATATCTGATATTTTTTCGAGAACGGATATGCGACCCAATGAATCATCGAATATCTTTTGACGATCGTCGATCCGCATTTTGAAGAACGGCAAAAAGCTAATCCTGACAAGAGTTATCTT
>CAZWTC010000004.1:0-7432 GCA_964637175.1 uncultured Candidatus Peribacteria bacterium | reverse complement strand
ATGAGCATTATTCGACTTGGTGAAGCTGCAAAGCGTCAATAACAATTACTTGTCCAAAATCTCCACGGATGAGCTCTACGACCAGAGTGTAATGCGAGCACAGAAATATAGGCCGGAATTGGCTAAACTCATGCAGTCGGATATCGATTATACCAAAGCAGCCTTGAATATAGAACGCCATACCGCCAAAGATCCCAAGAGATTTACGACATACGCTGATGTAGAAACGCAATTACGTTTTTTCTTTGACGATGAACGAACGAAATTACATGGAAATATGGAACCATTGAAAGATGGCAATATTATTGCAGATAATAGTCTTATGAAATCTTTCGTCGATGAATATATTCAAGTGATGGATTTGAATATGTCTGTCGAAGAATGGTTCGCTCAGTTGAAAGAAATCTGAAAGAAATATGATTTTGCAGGCAATAATGCAGAATTCAAAGAGGGTGGTTATATAGGGAAGATATGAGATTTAGCGATGTTTTTGAGAATCCAGCTCTGTTGTTCAAGTCAGACGCCGGACTTATATTCCGTCATGCAGGTGATGGGAAAAGAGAGAGTAGTGAAGAGATTACAAGCATTCTAACTTTTTTTTCATATACTAAAAACAAAAAAGCCCCGACTAATCCGGAGCTTTTTATTATGCTAAAGTCTAAGGTCTAAGGTCCAAGGTCTAAGTTCTATTTGATGATTTTGTCGATCAGTCCGTATTTCAATGCTTCTTCAGCGGTCATCCATTTATTCCTTTCCATATCTTGAGCGACTTTTTCTCTCTTTTGACCGGTACGGTCAGCCATCAGATCGATGAACATGTTCTTTATCTTCAAAATCTCTTCTGCTTGGATGACGATATCGCTCGCTTGTCATTCAGCGCCTCCGAGCGGTTGATGGATCATGATTTTGCTATGCGGCAGAGCGAATCTCTTGCCTTTGGTTCCTCCTGCAAGGAAGATCGATCCCATGGATGCAGCCAATCCGGTGACGATGACATTGACGTCGCATTTGATATATTGCATGGTATCATAGATAGCCATTCCGCTGTATACGTCTCCGCCTGGAGTGTTGATATAGATGATGATGTCTTTGTCAGGATCTTTCCTTTCCAAAAAAAGCATTTGCGCTACGACAGTATTCACCAAATGCGGTTCGATCTGATCTCCTATGAAGATGATCCTGTCTTCGAGCAATCTGGAATAGATATCATAGGCTCTTTCACCTCATTTCACTTTTTCGATAACGCTTGGGACTAAAGTCATCAGACTATATTACAAATTAAAATGCTTGAAGCTTGAAGCTTGAAGCTTGATGTATATAGTGGTCTGTACTGTACATCATGCATTAAGCATCTGGCATCATGCGATATATAGATTATACTCCAAAAGCATCAATTTACAAATATCTATCAGTAATCTAGTCATTTTAACAACCAAAATCAACTTGAATTTATATAATAAAA
Source organism: uncultured Candidatus Peribacteria bacterium (assembly GCA_964637175.1). Taxonomy (GTDB): domain Bacteria; phylum Patescibacteriota; class Gracilibacteria; order Absconditabacterales; family Absconditicoccaceae; genus CAJBLF01. The sequence continues at coordinate 5,970 of CAZWTC010000004.1, read as the reverse complement.
GTGTAAAAAATTGAGTAATCCAGCTTGATGTCTTTACTTTTTGATAAAAAGTGATATGAAAAATTTCTCGAAAATGGTAGGGATTTCGACGATATGCGCTTTATTTTTCCTGGGATTCGCTACCAAAGCAGCTACAGGAGATATTTCCGGGACAGGTACGACGATACCATATACAGGATTATTGCTTACCTATCTTCATGCGCAAGAAAGTACGCTCAGTTCATCATTGACGGCTTCATATACCAAAGCATATACAGCATTCGCCAAAACCTGACTCAATATCCTCAAAAGCATAGATTATCAGAGCTTGGTCTGCTTGGGTGCGATCACTGACGGATCCTTGCTTTCTCAGCTCCAAAAAGAGAAAACAGCATTGACGATCTCATTCAAAAAGGATTTCATCGAATTGGAAAATCAGATTCTCGCATTGGAAGAGAAAAAGGCGTTGCAGGATTCTGATAATGTGAATGTCTTTGATTCCGGCACTACCTATGAAAGCGAAAAGGCAAGTCTCAAAGATATGATCGACGCAAAAGTGAAATTGCACAAAGGATTCATCACTAGTTTCGAAAAAGACTATCTTGCCAAAAACACACAGTTTCTCACTGCATTCCAGCAATACAGCGCTGCCAACAAAGATTTGATCAAAGGCATCCAAGACAAAATGGCCAAAGTGCAGAAGGTGATCCTCGCATTTTCCGGAGTGGAAGCTCTCGTGAACAAGATCAATGCAAAAGTCACGGGATTGGACGATGTGATGCAAAAACTGGAAGATACCAAAATCAAAGGATTAACTAATTTGGACAAAACGATGCAATCGCTGATCGATACCAATATCAAAAAATATAAAAAACTTCAGAATATATCCGACGAATTGACTAAACAAAAAATGTATGTGGCAGGTCAATTCCAGATGGACTTCGACGAATATCTGACCAATACCTTCCAAAATCGATACAATCGCAGCCAATATCTCGCGCTCAAAGAGGAAGTGAAAACCTATAGATCCAAATATTATACTATCACCGATCAGCTGAATTGTCCGAGCATTTTCGCTCCGATAGATGAAGGGACATGATTGTTGACAAAGATTGCGACGATGACTATAGCAGTGAATTCGTGATGGGTGAAGATAGAACGTGAAGGCATAAGCAGCGCGTTCAAAGATCAGTTGATCAATGGTTTCCAATCATTGTATCTCCAGAAATTCAAACAAAGATACGCAGAATATCAAACATATCTCAAAAGTTATATTGCATCCGCCTTGAGGAAGTTGACACAATCGCTCGTTCCGACGCCATCAACCGGTTCAGTAGCGCCAGTAGTAGAAAAAGTGACCTATGTCTTCACTAAACCGTTCAAGAGCGGTGAATACAATGAAGGCATCAAAGCATTGCAGAAAGTGTTAACAAATATATGATTGTATACATGAACGGTCGACGGCGTATATACGCCCGCCACAAAAAACGCTGTCTATCAATTCCAGCTCAGCAAATGATTGCTCAAAGGATACGAGAAAAAAACGGATGTGCGATGATGGATGGGACCTGCAACAAGAGCAGCGCTCAACAAATTGACTAAATAACATAGGAGCAAGTCTCAAGGAGCAAGGAGCAAAAAAACAACCTGCTCCCTTCATCCTGCTCCTTGTAACCACAGACTAAATAACACAGGAGCAAGTCTTCAAGGAGCAAGGAGCAAAAAAAAAACCTGCTCCCTTCATCCTGCTCCTTGTAACCACAGACTAAATAATACAGAAGCAAGTCTCAAGGAGCAAGGAGTAAAAGAACAACCTGCTCCCTTCATCCTGCTCCTTGTAACCAACATATTTACCAATCAACTATTTAGCTATTAAACATTGAAGCATGGTTAAAAATAAAAAGAAAATGCCAGGGAGACCGAAAAAAGAATTCATCTCCAAAAAGCCAAAGGCAAAAATAAAATCCTGACCGGGAAGACCGAGAAAAGATCAGAAATATCATACGTCTCCAAACCAGGTTTCTCCTGCTGTCGCGTGATTCGTCGCAAAATCCGTGGATGATTCCAAGAAAAAAGATCTGATAATCTTTTTGTTGTTCCTGTTATCATTCATCTTATTCATCATTTCCTTGTATTTCACGTTTTTGAAGGATAAAAAAGTCGAGGAATTCACACCTTCAGAGCTTTCTGAAATCACTAATATAGAAACGGGGAATATAGATTATTCCACTACAAGCAGCACAATCACCCAAGAACAAGATATATCCACAGGATCCACAGATACTGCAGCTGTCCAGCCTGCCGTCCAAAATCTCACTCCTGAACAGCAGACGATCGTTGATTTTTACCATGCTGTGAATTCCATCGATACCGTCGCTATCCACACCATGGCAGATGCGCATCTCAAAGAGTCCAATGTCTTCAAGACCTATTACAGCAGAAATCGATTGACTAAATTTTCAGAGACCATCCTTGCACCCAAAATCGTCGTAACGAATATCCAGGAAGAGCCTTCTACTTCGACCAATCCGGATATCAAGAATTTTTGATTCACGCTTGAATACATGCTCGCAAGCACTCAGCAAAAGATCACGGAAGAGCGATCAACGGTCTTGATAAAAAAAGATGATGTACGGAAAATAGGCAAGCTGATGTGTGAAACTAAGGGTTGTTCAACGATGCCGTTTTTCAATCCGGAGAAATATAAATAAAAAACGACCAAACGACCAAGCGTTGAAACGATGAAACGCTTTATACGGACATCGTTTTGTCGTTTATTCGTTTAATCATTTAGTCATATAGTTATGGAAATAGAAAATATCGTTCAGGAGATTAAGGAGGAAATAGAGTCTTTCCGTAAAAAAAATCCGAATGGAATTGTTATCATATGGTGAGCGACAGCTACGGGAAAAAGCAAATTGTCGATCATGCTCTCAAAATATTTCGATGAAGAGATCATCTCTGCGGATAGCAGACAGATTTTCAGATACATGGATATCGGAACGGATAAAGTGCCGGAAGAGATATTGAAAAAGATTCCTCATCATCAGATAAATATCGTCAACCCTGACGAGACCTATACTTCCGGGCAACGGAAAAATGATGTATACAAAATAATTCCTGACATCCTTGCACGTAAAAGGCTCCCGATGATCGTGGGAGGCACCTGACTCTATATCGATACGGTGTACAAAAATTTTTCACTGCCGGACGTTCCGCCTGATATGAAGCTGAGAGACGAATTATTCGCCAAAGAAGCCGAAGAGCCATGAATCCTGCACAAGGAATTGACTAAACTCGATCCCGAAGAGGCTGCAAAATTGCATCCGAAATCTACAAGATATATCGTCCGCGCACTAGAGATTTTTTACAAAAGCGGAAAGACGAAGACGGAAAGCTTCATCGCATAGCCGCCAAAACACCCGCTGCTTATGCTCGGTCTCTGAAGAGAAAAAGATGACACCAATAGGAGGATCAATGCAAGAGTCAGAGAGATGGTGAAGTGATGACTCGTCGAAGAAGTGCAATGATTATTGAAAAAATGATATACAAAAGATCTGCAATCCATGCAAGGGATCGGGTACAAAGAAGTCATCGATTTTTTGGAATGAGCCTATGATTTCCAAACCATGGAAAACCGTATCATCACCGCTACGCATCAATTAGCGAAAAAGCAACGCAGTCGATTCCGCAGATATATCGCTGAATGAATCCAAATGCCGAGAGAGAATGTTACCTATAAAGTACGGAAACTCTCTTAAAGAAATGAATGAATAATTAATGATGAATGATGAAAAATTTCGGATTTTGCTATAGAGTATGGACTATTGTGTTCTACAATAGTTTATATTACGACAAGTCATATATTATTCATTTTTAATTTTTAATTATTAATTATTTTTTGAGGTGTTTCATTTGTATATTCAGAAATCAGAAAATCTCATTTTTGGTGTTCCTTTTTTTGATATCATCGATCACCCGTGCCAAGGTCTTTTTCAGTAATGTTCAGATAATGGGTGAGGGAGCGAGTTTGAAGTGCGTGAGAATATCTCAACCGTTGATAGCGAGATCTTTCATCGTGAATTGTCATTCTTCTTTGTGAAGTTTTTTCAGGATCATCCTCAATTTGTTTACATCAGAGATGTCAGAGCTGTTTTGCAAAGGATTGTATTGGCCCAATCTGTCTGCCATCGTGATATCGAGGATATCCATAGCTTTTTCATAGCCAGCTTCGCTAAAAAATATCCTGACTTTTTTTTCTACATGTTCTTCCTTGGTGAAAATCATCTCTTCGGGCTTATGATGATTGGCGATATATCGTGCGATCGCAGCGATCTCTTTGCTGGAAAATCCGAGCGCTTGAAAATCTTTTTTGGCGTATTCCGGTGAGCTTCTTCTGTGATTGAGCGGTCCGGCGAGGATAGCTCTGATCTCTTCTTTGCTCAGATTGTCGCCATACGCACCGAATTGATCGACTTTGCCGACATCATGGTAGAGCATAGCCAACCTCACGAGCGGATCCTTGTTTATTTTCTGCAATTCAAACAAGGTCAACAAGGTATGCGTATATACATCAAACGGATGATATCTGATAGGCTGATCGATATTTTTCGTTGCGTACAATGCAGGAAAGAGATGCTCCAACAGCTGCGCCTCATCGAGCAATGCTACGAAACCGAAAGGATTTCCGGCCGTGAATGCTTTCATGATCTCTTCTTTGATCCTTTCTTTGGCGACATGCTGTACTAACGCATGATTTTTTTTGATGCTGGTCCGCGTAGCTTTATCAAAATCAAAAAGATGTATCTTTTGGTCGATTTTGGTCGATTTTGGTCAATTTTGGTTAATTTTTAGCTTCTCATTTATCACATTCACAAACCTGATCGCTCTGATGATCCTCAATGCATCTTCTCAAAACCTTTTATCTGGTTCTCCGACCGCTTTCAGCTTCCTATTGACGATATCATCAATCCCTTTGTGCGGATCGACTAAAATGCTTAATGTTTTCTGCTTTCCGCTTTCTGCTTTCTGCTTTCCGCCAATACTGAATATCGCTGCTGATTTCAGCATAGCCTTCAGATAGTCTGCTTGTAATTTCCCTTCAGCGAAGAGCTTCGCAATATGCGTATGATCCTGTACGATGAGGAGGTTCAATCCTTTGATGAAAAGATATCCGTGAGTATCGAGTCATTTGAGAAGGATTTCGTCGTCAGAATAGGTATGGATATTTTTTGTATCAAGTAATTTGGCGTATTCCGTTGTATACGGCGCATTCGTATAATACATGCAGTTGATGGTGAAATCCCTTCTATTGGAATCCAGCAAGAGATCGTTGCTCCGATGGATGACATCAGGATGGCGGGAGTCTGTATACTCGCTTTCCGTACGTAAAGGTGTCAGCTCGTACTTCACTTCATTCTGATCCTTCATTCTTCATCTTCATTCTTTTCATTTTGCAATCAACGTCATAGTGCCGAATTTTTCCGTCATGAAGTAGGACATTCATTTCTTATCTATCATCTTATCCAATTTTTTCGGTTCGCCAGCCATCGTGAAATCTATATCCGTAGGTTTTTTTTCTATACCCAAAAGTGGATCTCTGACACATCCGCCCACCAAGAAGAGGGTATGTTTGTCTTTGATCTTTTTCTGCAATATGCTGATATGCGGATCGAGATTTCTGAGATAGTCGAAAAAAAGCATGATATTGAATTCAGAATATAGAATGTAAAATTCAGAATTACTATATTCAAAGGTATCATCTTTTCAAGAAAAGAAAAAAATCTGAATTTTCATCAGATCATTATTCTTTTTTATGTAAACTTCATCTAAAATCATCTAGGCGAACGGGGAATCGAACCCCGAACCTTGTCCTTAAGAGGGACCTGCTCTAACCAATTGAGCTATTCACCCATATAGCGGGGTTGTATATACAGATATTAATGCAAAAATCAACAATTTTTTTTATTTCCTCTGTTTTCACCAAAAGAC
>CAZWTC010000003.1:0-26283 GCA_964637175.1 uncultured Candidatus Peribacteria bacterium | reverse complement strand
ACTGCAAGGTATTCATCCTTGTCTTGTTGAGGAATATTATTTTTTACATTAAATAAGTTTTGAGCTTGAATACCTAATAAGCTCATCACCATAGTTGCAATACATAGTAATTTTTTCATATATTTTATTTTTTGTTTTTACAAAATATACACATTTCCTTACAAAAGTCAACTCCAGGAAGCAGGAACAGGTTACAGGGAGCAAGGAGCAGGAGGAATAACTTGTAACCTGAAACTTGTAACTTGTAACCATTTAGTTTACATAGTCTTCCAGTCCTGAGTGAATTGAGCAGCGAATTCGTCGATGATAGTCGGATCGAGAAGGATGATTCAGATTTCCCTGTTTTTGTCCAAAGAAGTGGCCGATAGATTCATGCTTCCCAGCAATAAGATTTTATGGTCGATGAGGATCATCTTGGTATGATTGTAGTATTTTTTGAATTTCCTCGCATAGTCATTTCCAAAATAACGGATCAAGTCATCATTATCGTCCGTATCAGCCACAAGAAGCTTGAATTCAGAAAGATTTTTTTTGGATTTGAGGATCGTCCGAAGCTTATCATCGGTGATATATTGGGTCTGGATGATGATGGATTCCTTTGCTGAACTCAGTAATTGCTCGATCACTCCCCTGCAGTTGATATTGCAGATCACGAGATTGGGATGGATATCCTTCATGGTGATCTTGATTCCTAGCCGATCTTTTTCAAAGATCGTGTGCAGGCTATTCCGGATTCAGGTATCAAAGCCCTGGAAAAAATGCTCGCGATTGTTGGCAAATGAGCTTTTGGTGAGATTCGCTGTCTGGATGATGAACCCGCTATCGATGAGATTCACTTTGGCATGCGTGTACTCTGTTCCCATCTGTTTATCAGATTTCAGCTGGATATTCTGATATCAACTAAAATCCTGACTCAATACCTTGAGCGTATTCTGATATTGCTGAAATTTCTTGTCTTCAACGATGATCCTGACATTCACGCCGCTTGCAGCTAATTTTTTTATCGCTGCCTTGAATTCTTTGTGAGTGAATTCATACGTTCGAAGGTCCAAAGTGCGTTGCGCAGCAGCAAAGGCTTTTAACTCCTGACCAAGACTCTCTCCCGGAGAACGGAAAAACGATCAGCTGATATTTTCAAAATTCGTGAATTGCTTTTTGACTGTTTTCGTGCTGGCCTGGGGGGAATAGGTGCCAAGTTCAATCTTCACATCACCGAGAATAAATCCCATGACAAGGATCGATGCAACAATCCCTCGGATTATCAGTTTTTTCTTCATAGATTTCTTTTATCGATCTAAAAAAATACACGAACGGATCGAATTTTTGATGTATCTCCAATGTAATGGATTACATTTGAGATATAATAATAGTTTGCCACTCAAATAATTCTGAAATAAAATGAGGAATTATTTTTTTGGCAACTATATATTCTTCAATCAAAAATAAGAAATATATTTTTGAAGGAGAATATATCAAAATCGAAATTTATTGAGATTTTGACAAATAAAAAAATCTACATATAATATAATTCAGACGTAGATTTTATATCTTTGCATGACTGCAAGGAATTATACCAAATCGCTTTACATTTTCAATGATTTTTGATGTCATCGCTGCAAAACCATACCGGCTCCATCAACGGATGATCCGAACACATGAACAAAAAAATCAGTAAATTGACGTCACTGAAGATCTCTCTGCAAAAAAAATATACCGGTCTAGCTTTGATCGCTGCATTGCTTGGTGCCTGATGAATGGCACTCAGTTCCTCTATCAGCTCTTCAGAGACCAAGGAGGACAAGAAAGCGCAGGATAGTCTCACAGATGCGAAATTCGTTGAATTCGGACATTTTTTGGAACAGCAGGATCTGACGAAAATAGAAAGGACGACAACGTTATGAAGATATCTCAGGATAGCGAGATATAGGGACGATATCAAAAAATCAGCTGAAATTTATGGCATCCCTTTCGAGTATTTATTCGCATTGATCATGGTCGAATCACAAGGGAATACCTGATCTATCAATGAGCGTGACGGCTGAGCGGGATTCATTCATTTCCAGCCTGATGTGGCCAAAGAATATGGACTCAAGCTATTCACTGACACTAAAAAATATGCACAATACGATTTCACAACACTCTCCGATCAATGACGAAGCAAAGAAAAAATCTATAAAAAGCACGGAGAGCTTCTCCAAAAGCTGATGGGGAAAAGCATGGCAGAACTAGAAAAACTCGATGATAGGTTCCATACGACGAAATGCATAACCGCTACCGCGAAATACTTAGCCAAGATCAAAAAAAACGTAGATAAGAAAAAAAATAGCATGTGCAAAGATGCATCATGGAATACGTATAAACACGATACAGAGTTCGATTTCGACTGGATGCTCACGCTCAACGGATTCAATAAATGACCGAACAGATTCACCGTAGGATTTGCAGACGGCAGTCACATAAAAAATATCAAAAACAATCTCAGCGCCATGAGAACATACGAACAATACGTACACCATATGATCCATTTATGGACATCTGATCAAAATATCTTTGACGGACTCCAGACTACGAAATTCCTCTAATATCTACGGTTTGATCCCCACAACGAATTCTCCCTTGATAGGGAGTTTTTTTTCTTGTATCAATGACATCGCCCCCTCTATCGTCCCCGTGAAATGTTGTTCGAACATCTTGCTCAATTCTCTCGCGATAGAAATCTGACCAGTGAATCCAGCCTGAGATAATTCTTGTAATAATTTTTCCATCCTATGGACAGATTCATACACGAAGACTGGTATTTTTGACGCTAAAATCTCTTTGATCTTGGTCTGTCTCCCTTTCTTGGTGGGAAGGAATCCCAAATAGACGAATTCAGACGTATCGAATCCTGCAGCGACGATAGCTGGAATAAGCGCATTAGCCCCTGGTAAAATCGTATAGGGAATGCTATGTTCGTTGCACAATTGGATCATAGATTTTCCGGGATCAGAAAGTCCTGGAGTCCCTGCTTCAGAGACAAGTCCGATATCGCTGGCTTTCAAGATATCCACATAACGAGCCAATTGCGTATTGGAAGTGAAGCTTGTCAGCGAAAAGAAGGTCTTGTCCTTGTATGGGATATCATACATCTTCATAAGTTTCATCGTAGTCCTCGTATCTTCGCAGACAAAAAATTCAAGCGACTGGAAAAGCTTGATTGCACGTACGGTGATATCGTCTTTGTTGCCTATAGGAGTTGGGATGAAATAGAGCATTGAATCAATTAATTTTTAAAATTCATATTGAATTTGAAGGTTTATTTATTATAAAGTCAAACGGTTTACGATTTAATAACGGATACGTCACGGTTCAATTATAATAAACAATAACCGGTTGATCTACCAAATAAACAGGGAACCAACTGATTCTGCTCTATATGAGCGGAACCCCCGTCAACTATATCCGAAGGAATATTTCCTTTGGTGATCGTTTGGACGGGTTTTTCTTTTATTCTGCAATCAGTACTACTCATTTTTTTATCTGAATCAAACCTTCTTTCTGCATTCCTTTCAGAATATTCTTTACACCTTTTCTCGGAAATTCTTCTTCTATTTTTTTGATTGTTAGCTGTTCATTTTTCGTTGTCAGCTGTTTCATAGTCCGTCAGCGGACTTGTCTATCAGAGCCTTCGAATTTCGATTGCTGGCTTAATGGTTTTATCTTGGTTTTTCTCGCTGTCAGCAGCAATGCTCATTGATCCATGAGCGCATTATGCCGATCACGGGATTTCCCTTTGGGGATTATTTTTTCTGCGAATGCTTCAAGCGCTTTAGTTGTAATACTCTCAGGCAATTTAAACAAAAAAATCAATACTCTCCTGATATTCGTATCGATCACGGGTACGGGCATATTCCAAGCGAATGCCATAATGGCTGCTGAAGTATATGGACCTATTCATGGCAGTTTTTGTAATTGAGTTCTTAGCTCAGTAATATCGATATTCCAATTTTGAATTTTGAATTTTAAATTTTGAATTTGAAAACCTCCATTAGCTATCTTTGATCAACCTTTAGTCAATTTTGATCAATTTTGGTCGATTATCTGTTTCGCACATTGTTGCAATCTCAATGCTCTACTATTGAATCCAAGCCCTGATCGATGCCTGAGAAGATCTGATTTTGATGCTTGGGCTAAGCTGGCATAATCAGGAAAATCTTTCATCCATTGATGAAAATACGGAATCACTCTTTCTACTTGCGTCTGTTGGAGCATCACTTCAGAAATATGGATTGCATACGGATCGACAGTTTCCCTTCGAGGAAGCTTTCTGCCATGTTCGGCATACCGGGAGAGAATATTCTGTTGGATGATCTTGATATCTTGTGACATAGATTACAGAGAAAAAAGAAGCAAAATAGTAATGATAATCCATACTCCGGCGATCAATCGGAATCTCGTGAGGAATTTTCCTTTGATGGTTTTGTGACGGAACGCCTGCATGCCAAGCACTGCTCACAACCGTCATCCAAGCCCTGTACAGATAAGCAGATTTTTTTCTGAGATCCTTCGTTTCTGTGCGGTAGCCTTATATTTATCCACTCATCGGATGATGAACGTGATGAGATTGATAAGTACGAGATATCGGATAATGAGTTTAGTCCATGTCATTTTTCATTCATTTACCATGTAAATATAGGATTCCCTGAAAGACCGAGATTTAGTCTCCTCTAGCGACCATTTTTATGAATACGTCACTAGGCACATTCACGCTTCCTATGGCTTTCATTTTCTTTTTCCCTTCTTTCTGCTTAGCGAGCAATTTCCTTTTTCTGCTTACGTCTCCTCCGTAACATTTTGCGAGGACATCTTTTTTCATGGCAGAAATATTCTCTCTGGCGATTATCTTGTTTCCGATACCTGCCTGCAAAGGAATAGCGAAGAGATGTTTGGGGATCAGCGTTTTGAGCTTTTCTACCACTTCTTTACCGAGATAATATGATTTATCCTTGTGGATCACCCGGCTGAGCGCTTCCACTTTTTCGTTGTTGATATATACATCCAATTTCACCAGATCCGCTGGCTGATATTTTTTGAATTCATAATTCATCGTCGCATATCCTTTGGTCGCTGATTTCAGCCTATCGTAAAAATCAATGATGATCTCGCCCATCGGCAATTCATAATGCCGCACCACTCTCGTTTCGTCGATGTATTCCATATTTATGAGTTTTCCCCTATATTCCTGACAGAGGGCCATGATATTCCCTGCATACGATTCCGGTCATACGACTTCCACAGCCGCTATCGGTTCCCGTATTTCGTCTATCAATCATTGGTCTATCATATCTGATCATGATTTGACCACTAACCAAGGTGTAAGCTCTCCTTTTCTCGATAATGCCTCTCCGTCGGTCGTAGTCGGTCAGAGAATATGCTTGTACATTCATGTCTTGAGCAAAGCGTGGATATTGGATCAGGATTTAATGATATCTAATGAAAGATTTTTGGATTTGATCAAATACACCACGGTCGGAATCGTGAAAATCGTTTCCATATTATATTCCCTGGATAATCTCTCCTTGACGATATCCATATGCAGCATTCAGAGAAATCCGCAACGGAATCAGAATCCGAGAGCTTTGGAATCTTCCAGTTCATATTCTATCGCGCTATCATTGATAGACAATTTTTCCAGGCTATCTTTGAGCTTATCGTAATCGTTGGTATCTATCGGATAGACTCCTGCATAGACGAATGGCTTCACTTTTTTGAATCCCGGGATCACCAGGTTTTTCATGACCGTCTCATCATGCCCTTTTGCCCTCTCATCTTTGATCATCGTATCTCAGATGCTGACATCCCTGACAGATTTTTCTCCAGTGACGATATAGCCGATCTGCCCTTCTTTGAGCGATTTATCGACTTTGTAATCAGGCGTGAAATACCCTACTTCAGAAGGAAGTATATCATTTTCCGTATAGATGAGATGCAAACCTTGTCCTGCCTTTATTTCACCGTCCACCACTTTCACATAAGCTAATACCCCTTTGTACGGATCATAGACGGAATCGAAAATCAATGCTCTGGAAATTCAGGTGATCTGCGCTTGATCCTGTCCTAATGGTCGGAATTTTTTGGTATGAGATTTTTTGAATGCAAGCGGATCCTGTATCCTTTCTATGATCGCATCCAATATCTTGTCTACATTTTCTCAGGTCTTGGCTGATATCTGAATAATCTCTGATCTATCTATACCGATCACATTTTCAATCTCGTGCGCCACCCTTTCAGGATTCGCTGCCGGAAGATCTATTTTATTCAATACCGGAATGATAGTAAGATGCTGATCTATCGCTTGATATAACGTAGAAAGCGTCTGCGCTTGTATTCACTGCGAAGCGTCTACGAGCAAAATAGCTCACTCTACAGCAGCGAGCGAACGAGAGACTTCATATTGGAAATCCACGTGTCCCGGAGTATCGATAAGATTGAATTCATAGTCTTTCCGATACATCCTTGCAGGAGTCAATTTTATCGTAATCCCTCTTTCCTGCTCGATATCCATACGATCAAGCATCTGCGCGTGATCTATTTTTCTGACGGCTCAGGTAATCTCCAGCATCCTATCTGCCAGTGTCGACTTCCCGTGATCTATATGTGCAATAATGCAAAAGTTACGTATATGCATGATGAACGACCAAATGATGAAATAGTAAAACGACTATTTACCTACAATATATAACAAATCATAGCTTTCTGCTTTATGCTTTCCGCTTTGTGCTAAAGTATCATATAAAATCGCATAGTGAATTCAAGAAAGAGTTTTGCTGGCATTGCTGGAAAATTGACAAAATCGCCCATTCCGGATATACTTAGTATGTATTTATCATTACCGCATATCAGATGAAAGATATCAATGCTAGACTTATTGATTCCATACCAGAAGAAAGAATCGCTACTCGTGAAGACATGGCAAATATGAAAGATTCGCTATTAAAGACACTTTCATCACGTGCTATGGCTCCTTTTGGAAAAGGAAAAGGAAAAGAAAAAGAAAATGACAAAGATATAAGCAAATATCTTATACCATTTCCGCCAAAAAACAAAACCCGCGATTATATCCCGGATTTGGAAGCAGCTCTGGAAAACATGAAAATGAATGAAGAGCAAGAGAACAAAACATTATTGATGAAAGATATCGATTATATCACACAGCATTATAAAGAGCATTTATTGCTCAACGAAGTCTTGGAAATATATTTGATCCTTGCACGAAAGCTTTTGGAGCAGGATGATTTCGATACTATCGAACTCCTTTTGGAAAAACTTCAGCATCATGAAAAAGACTTGAATATCAAACAACGCAGACAATTCTTCTATTTTCTATGATTATTTTGTTTCAAAAAAGCTTTAGTACAGCAAGATGATAAGGCTCTTTATGCTGCATCCATAGAATACTTCAACAAGATCATATGACCACAGCTGGATGAGGATATGTATATGACGATACTCTATCGGAAATCATTTGCTTTGTCAATGATCGGAAAATATCGTGCCAGCATATCTGTCATCAAGGAATTTTTGAACATATCCGAGGAATATGAAGAAGATGACGAAGATATAAGGAAGCAAAGAATGAGATCATTTCTCCTCAAAGGAGATATGCACATGATACTGGGCGAGAATAAAGAAGCCATCGAAAGTTTCCGTCACTATCTTCTGTACAATCCCCATGATGAAGAAGTCAAAAAAACCATAGAATCCTTACAATCAGAGCAATCTGAATAACCGTCAGAATCGCCCCCTGCTCCTCTTTTGCTTTACGCTCTCGTAATAATACAATGGGAGCTTTTTTCTTTGCAGAATAGCTTGTATATGTTCCATAGATCGGAATGAAAAGTAAAAAATAGGTTTCAGGGAGCAGGGAGCAAGGAGCAAGGAGCAGGAAACAAAGATTGTATATATTACTATTTTATTTTTCTTATAAACGAATAAATCATTTTACTTACTGATATACATTGCACATATAATTCGCTGTATTCTTTTTGTGATATATATCACAGTTTCGATCAGAAATGTAGCATGTTCCTTACTTCTCAACATGATCATTTAGCAATTCGTAAAAATCTTTGTTTTTCCTTTATAGTCTGCCTTTCGTATCATTCCGAAATATTGTTAGCTATTGAAATACTAGCTCTCTGTAATTGATCTTTAAAACCAAAATCTTTTATTCATTTAAAATTTTTATAAACATCCAAAATCAAATTTTCTGTTACTTTCCATATTTCTAAATCTTCAAATTGCATATACTATATAACCATATAAAATAAGTTCTAACTTGTAACCTGTAACTTGTAACCTGTAACTTGTAACCTGTAACCTGTAACCAAAAGTTATAGTTTTATTTTCGTTATTTTTTTGAGCGATTCTGATCGTTTATGTTCACCGATATAAGAAATGGGAACTGCCAATTCTTCAAACACTCTAAGAAGTTTTTTCACTACTTTGACCTTATCAAACATGATATAATAATTGAGGATATCATACATCTCTATACAAAAGAGATTAACCATCCTGATATCTTTGGTCTCTTTTTTGACGCTTTTTATGGTTTGCAGGAGAAATTTGGAAATATCTTGCTGCTCTTGTGTTTGAAACAATGAGAAGACTTTCTTTTTTTGAGGAATTTTTTTATGCAATACGTGCAAAAGCTCCATGATGCAGCAATCAATAAAATTGTACGTCCGCATTTTTATCTATGCCAAAAAAGAAAAAAACTGACAAAGTCAGGAAAACTTTTTTGTCAGTTCTTAAGCTTATTTCTAAATCAAGCTCTTATGCAAAGAAAATTATTTCTTGAGCTTATCGATGATTGCGATAGCTATGTCTGATGGATTAAGTTTAAGATAAAAATCATAAATACTTCCTTTGCAGATAAGTGGTAATTTTTTGCCAGTCTCTTTTTCTATCAGTTCTATCAACGGCAAAACAATCTTGCCAAGCATATCATTCTTGTTTTTAGAATAACTAGAAACAGGAAAATCCTTATTCGCTAC
This sequence comes from uncultured Candidatus Peribacteria bacterium, assembly GCA_964637175.1. Lineage (GTDB taxonomy): Bacteria > Patescibacteriota > Gracilibacteria > Absconditabacterales > Absconditicoccaceae > CAJBLF01. The sequence goes on along the minus strand of CAZWTC010000003.1, from coordinate 17,248 downwards.
ATCTTTGCTGATATTCTCTATCAGAATCCTAAGGATATCCACTGTAGCCGTCTGGGAATGCAAGTCTTCCGAAGTCAGTTTTCTTCCGTTGATGTATATCTTATTGTTGAGCATATCCAGAAGGATTCATATTTTATAGTTTTGTATCATGGTGTCGCAATTACCAAGTTGTACCTTCCCATCAGCCGTCTTAAGGACACAGCTACTGGAATCCAAAAATTCTGAATATATTCCTTGTTTTACATCCTGTTCAAATTTCAATCCTTCATGCTCTACTCCATCGATCCGATTCGTATAAATAAGTTTAGATCATATAAAATCCATATTGGTCTTGTCTGCCGCATCCACGATCATTTTTCTGAATCCCTCCAATGGCATAGCAAAAATCAATGATCATCACATGATAGTACTATCATTGGGTGAAAGTGAAATATACTGTTGCGGTCCATTAAAATTTTCCAAGAATGATTTGATGAATTTCAAAAAATTCGTTGAACTATTTCTCGTTACACAATCACCTTGCCTGAATTTTTTGAGTGCATCCAAAAATTGCAGCATATGCGTTTCTTCGTACGCCTCAGAATAGATCTTGGACATGAAATATAATATTTTCAAGCTCAAAATACCCATAAGCTTTCCATATGTAGTATCGAATTCATCAGTCTCCGGCGCAATGAGATATTTATAGAATTTAGGAATCCTATTGGGATGGAGATTACCGAAATAATCACCCAAAAGTTTTTTGAAATCAGATTTAATGGTCTTGGTGATATTCTGATTGCTTTTATAATTGCTTCATGCTATCTGCTCTAATAACACAGGTTTTCCTGAATACACGACTCCATAATCGATAGGAAGATAGGGATTTTCTCTCAGTCATTTGAAAAGATCATTGAGTCTGAATCCATAATATCTATTCACCATATCGCTTTCCGGCACCAATGATTTATCAAAATCCTCTGAAAAAGATATAATCGGATACGGAGAATCAAAAAAGGATGCCATCTTCGTCCCTGATCAGACCATACCATAGATCAATTTATCAAAATGAAAGGCATCAACGAAAACCTTGTATGCATCACTTTGATTATCCATCAGCAGCTCATTGATGTTTTGTGTCCTTATCTTAGCTATTTTTTCGCTATCTAGTGTGCCTCATATGCTGTGCAGCATGACAGAAATAAGTAATGCGAGAACTGATCAGAATCCCAATCATACCCCTCTTGGAAGTTCTGAAAGGATATTTATCTCTATCCCTTCATCTCCATGCAGCAATTTTCCATATTTCTTTTCCAATTCTTTGGTGATGTCTGCGATATACGGGGCATATTCGAGTGCATTGGTCTCGATGAATTGATATTCATTCATATCAAGATGATACACTTTATTTATCGTAATCTTTTTGCTAGCATTCCTGCTATATCACACATATAAGCGTAAAGGAATCTTCTGTTTTATACTTACTCCGCTATAATTATTGAGGATATCTCCTGATCGATTAAGCACAAAAGGAGCTGAAACGATAGTCTGATTTTCGAGAAAAAATTTCTCGTAGGTTTGCACGTACGTCTTCTTCAGATTTTTTGAGTTCATGAGACTCTTGGATACAAAAATAAAAATCACTTAAGTAATTGGTAAATTACGGATTTTTAATTTTTTTAAAATTTTATTTTCATAAATATGATTCCTATATCTGTTACATCTGCGAGATGATCCGTTTGATGACTTCCGGCATATTGTCCTTGGTGACTGTGCCTTCGTATCTCTGTAAGGTGCTTTTTATCTGATCTGCTCCATAACCGAATCACTTGAGCGAAACGACGATATTTTTGTAAAGTTTCTGATCTATATCCATTCTGTTGATATCTTCCACATCAAAGGTACCTCTGAGCTGAAGCACGATTTTCTTTGCAGATTTTGGACCGATTCACGGGATGGCTTGGAAAAACTTCACATCAACGTTTTTGATCGCTTGCTGGAGATTGTCTTTTGGTAACTGGGATATCTGGAATGCGGTCTTTGGACCTACGCCATTGATTTTGAGCAGGCTTTCAAAGAGTACTTTCTGGTCAATCGTATCGAAACAATAATAGAAAACTGTTTTTTTGTTATCATCGATATAGGGATACAGGAAAAATTCCCCCTGATTCTGCTTTCCGAGATAATGGACTTGGATGCCCAGCATATCATTGCTCAATAAGGTCTCCCCTGCTAGATGACGTATTTTCCCTACAAAATAATGGAACATTTTTATGAATGCAGAATGTAAAATGTGTAATTCAGAAACATTAAGACTTAACACTTAGAACTTAGCATTAATTATTTAGCAGTATAGTTATTTACTGGTTGTTTTCAATGAGTTTTTGGGTTGATATTGATGAGAAAATTAGTATTCTCTTCCTGTCATTGCACTACCGGTGACTATTTTTTGTTTGTATACAGAGATACAATGAAAGCTCGAAGCATTGAGAGTTTTCATGATATCGAAGTTATAGTTTACTACCAAATAATTTCTTATTTTGAAATTATTAAGGTAGTAACTATATATTCTTCAATCAAAAATACGAAATATATTTTTGAAGGAGAATATATACCGATGTTTTGAGAAACAATAAGTACGAATGTAATGAAGTAATTATTGATTTCGAAAACAATCGGTATATACAGAAGACACAACATATCAAAAAAGGACCATACCTTGGGTAAGATAGAGTCCTTTATTGTCGCTTTTTATAAGCGTATGGCTTCACTACACATCTATATTATATATATTTTTGTATAAATGTCAAATATTCTGCAACAATTCCTTATTTTATACACAAATACCTCTTATTATCTACATTTTATTCTATTTCCGGCCTTCTATGCAAAAACTTCAAAAGCAATTACGGGATAGTTTTCAGGATGAGATTGGAGAACTGAGCAAGCCTCTGCAGGATCTCTTGAAAAACGGCTTTGATACCAACGTAATCAATGAGGAAGACGTGATTTCCGATGTTGATGATATGGATCTCAGCATCAAAATGATCGAAAAATTCTATGAATTAGCGGAAAAACTCGGTATCAAGATAGTCACCATCGAGGAAATCCTTGAAAAAGAAGCTGAAGAAGCCAAAAAAGAGAGCAAATTAGGGAAAATAGAGCTCTATGACACCAAAAAAAACACCTCTGAATTGCAACACAAGGATTTCATCAAACTCTATTTCAATGAGATTTCGAAGATTCCCCTTCTCAGTTCCGAAGAAGAAAGAGATATTTCGAGACGTGTGAAAAAGGGCGATGATGAAGCGAAAAAAAGATTGATAGAATCAAATCTAAGATTAGTCATCAGTATAGCGAAGAGATTTTTCTGATCGAGATTGAGCTTTTCTGATCTTATCCAAGAAGGTAATATCGGATTGATCAAAGCGATAGAAAAATTCGATCCGGAAAAGGAATTCAAATTCTCTACCTATGCGACGCGATGGATCAAACAAAGCATCACCAAAGCTATCGCTGATATGACCAAACACGTAAGGATACCCGTCCATCTGATCGATGAAATCAATTCATACAACAAAACCTATCAGCTCCTCTTCCAAAAGCTCTGAAGGGAACCGACCTCAAAAGAGATAGGACAAAAACTCTGATTCCCTATCAAAAAAATCAAGAAATTGGAAGAAGTAATCTTTGGAAACGTTTCTCTCGATAGAGAAGTCGGCGATGAAGGAAGGGATACGCTCGCTGATCTCATCGAAGACGGGAATACCCTCAGACCAGATCAGTTTGCAGAAAAAAACGCGTTAAGAAGCAACCTCGATATGATCCTCGGAATGCTTGATGACAGGGAAGCAAAAATCGTGAAGATGAGATATGGAATCGATGGTCCGAGATATACGCTGGAACAAGTCTGAGAAGAATTCAATGTCACCAGAGAAAGAGTCAGGCAGATCGAACAGAAAGTCATCCAAAAACTCAAGGAACATGCCGGATTGCAAAAAATACTTGGAATCGAAGACGATATCGCTAAACTCGAAGCCGGTGAAGGAAAAAAGAAGAAGAAATGAAGGAAAATAAAAGAAGACCATGATGACGATGATGAACAAGATGATTATATGAGCAGATTCGATGACGATGACTATATTGATGAATAAAAAACGGTTACAAGTTACAAGTCACAGGTTACAAGTTAGAGGAAAACAACCTGCTCCTTGTTCCCTGAAACCTGCAACTATATCTATAAAGCTACTTTTAATTAATGCTATTTTACTAAATTACCATATAAAGTAATGGGAGATTTGAGTTCAAAAGATTATGACGCGTCGCATATCAAAGTATTGGAATGATTGGAGCCTGTCAGACAGAGACCAGGAATGTACATCTGATCCACTGATGCCAAAGGTCTGCATCACCTCGTACAAGAGATTGTAGATAATGCTGTAGATGAAGCATTGGCAGGATATTGCACCACTATCACGACATGTCTGAATGAAGACGGATCAGTGACTATCCACGATAATGGAAGAGGTATCCCTGTCGATAAACATGAAAAAACAGGAAAATCAGCTCTAGAGACGGTTTTCACCGTTCTTCATGCATGAGGAAAATTCGATAAATGAGCATATAAGATTTCATGATGACTTCACGGAGTAGGAGCTTCTGTTGTAAATGCCTTGAGCGAATGGCTGGAAGTGACCGTCTACAAAAACGGAAAAAAATATTTCCAAAGATATCAGAGAGGCATCCCTGATGGAGATATCCAAGAACTAGGCGAAACCGACAAAGTAGGGACAACCGTCAAATTCAAACCTGATGCTACCGTATTTGAAACCGTAGAATTTTCTCAATCCATCGAGATCGCAAGGATGAAGCAGTCGGCATATCTTTCTCCCGGTATCACCTTCAATTTCGTCAACAAAAAAACAGGATTTAAACAAAGATTTTTCTTTGAATGAGGTATCAAGACATGGCTTACAAATCTTGTAGGCACGCAAATGGCCCTTTCTTCCCAGCATTATTTCAAAGCCGAAGGAAAAGACTGTCTAGCAGAAATAGCTTTTGAATTTGTAGATAGTCCAAATGACTATATCCTCTCTTTCGTAAATGATATCCCGACTATCGACGGAGGAAGCCATATCCTCGGATTCAAATCAGCGTTATTGAACATCATCAATGAAGTAGGAAAAGAAAAAGACAAGATCAACAAAAAAATCTGAGAATTCCAATATTCCGATGTCACTGACGGACTGTATGCTATCGTCACGGTCAAAATCCCTGAACCGCAATTTGAGTGACAGACCAAAGGAAAGCTCTGAAATAGTTATGTAAGGACAGAAGTGGAAACTATCGTATATACCTATCTCAAAGACTATTTTGTCCAGCATGAAGATGAATTCGATAAGATATTCCAAAAAGTGGAGCTTGCAGCGAGAGCGAGATTAGCAGCTAAATTCGCTAAAGAGACCGTTTTGAGAAAAAATATCCTAGCATGAGGAGTGCTTCCTGGAAAGCTTGCAGATTGTGCAAGGAAAAACAAAGAAGGTACAGAGCTTTATATAGTCGAGGGAGATTCAGCGTGAGGAAGCGCAAAGCAATGACGTGACAGTAATTTCCAAGCCATTTTGCCATTGAGAGGTAAGATTTTGAATACAGAACAAGCAGTGATCCAAAAGATCATGGCCAATAACGAAGTGAAGGCATTGATCACCGCTATCGGTACATGAGTGAAAGATAACTTCGACTTCGAAGGGCTCAGATATGACAAGATCATCATCATGACAGATGCCGATGTGGATGGAGCGCATATCAGGACATTATTGCTGACATTCTTCTTCAGATTCATGAGACCGCTTATCGAACATGGTCATGTCTATGCTGCTTGTCCTCCTATCTACAAATTCGCTCAAGGCAAAAAAGAGGAATATATCTATGACGAAGAACACACTCCTGATATGTATGGATTTGACAAAGACAAAACAGAAGTCCAGAGGTATAAAGGTCTTGGAGAAATGAACCCAGAACAGCTTTGGGAAACCACTATGAATCCGGAACATAGAAAGCTCAATCAGATTACTGTAGATGATGCTGAAGAAGCAGATAGACTATTCAGAATCCTTATGGGTGAAGATGTCCAATCAAGGAAACACTTCATTTTGACTCATGCAAAGACCGTCAAAGAAATCGATATCTAAAAAAACTTAGTTGCAGGCTTCAAGTTGCAGGTTATTTTTTCCTTGCTCCCTGCAACCTGCTCCTTAATTTAATAAAGCATCTGGAAACAGGTGTTTTTTTGTATGTTCACACATTATTCAAAAATTACATATTTCATATTTCTATCTATTATACAATAAACAATAATGTCTTGACTTTTCCTTTTAAATCACTATCAAATTGTTATTTATATCATTATCATTACCCATCATGAAAAGAGATATTCTTGGTTCTCAAGTAGAAAATCTATCAACATCATCTTCTACAGGTAGCGCTGCTAAGCTGAAGAAAAGTCTTTTGATAGCATTGACTGCATTAGGGATCTCTTCATTTGCAGGGACTGAAAAGGCTCCTTCATTTTCTCAAGATAAAGATATCGCTCAATCTTCTCGTATGAGAGAGCCTAAAAAAGAAGCACTTTCTGAATCTACTTTTGTCGTAGAAGCCTCTAATGATACTATCAACAAAGATAGCCTCAACACTATCATAGATCGCAAAGCATTGGAAATAAAGAAACAACTTGAACAAGAATTCCTCAAGAAAAAATTCAAGGAATTTTCTGCTATCCTCGCAAAAGATCTAATCGCTTTCAAAGATGACGTGCTTTTTTCAAAAGGGAAAACAGAAGAGCTCTCTGATAAAAAAATAGATATGCTCATCGAAAAGATACCTTCAGCAAAAGATCTTATGTGACTTGCGGCAATCTGCAAAGAAGCGGTAAAGTTTGCTGATGATTTGCTCAATGGAAAAGAGGTCGCTCTTGATGATAAAAGCAAAATCGTCATCAAAACTGGCAAGCAGCTTGATGCTGATCTTATCGTCAAGCTTGATGATAGAAGATCTATATTCTCCGAATTGAATACAACCATAGAAAAAACCAAACTATCACCTAATCTTTTTGAAAAAATCAGCGATAATGCTGAAGTCGCAAAACATGTTAAAGCGCTTGATAGTTTGAAAGTTTCACTTAGCACTGAACAGTCAAATCTCATAGCATTACAGAAAGAATTGGAAAAACAATCCAATACCTTCAACGATTCCATTGATAAAAAAATACAATTTGAAGGCGATCTCAAGACATTGGACATTTCACATGTCGAATTCAATACTACGGTCACTTCCGATTCTGCATCCCTTGCAAAAAAGCATGCTATAGAAAAAAAGATGCAAGAAGTGACTACAAATATCACTAAAATAGAAACATCAATCAAAAATATCGCTGCTACGATCGCTACCTTGGAAGGTACGACTACGCCTAATAAGAAAAAAGACATCGACGCTATTTATGCAAACTACGCTACCGCGTTGAATAGCTATCTTGCCGCAGTAAAAAGCCAATATACTGAGATCATGCTGGAAAAGAATAAAGATATCGTTGCAGGTATCCAGCTTTTACAGCAGGAAGAACTCGCTACCACTAAGTCCATAGATTCATTATTGCAAGCGCACAAATTATTATTAGCGACTATCAACCAAGAAAAGAATAAATCTGTTTTGGATTCTGCGAGCAATGTACTGCCAAAATATCAGCAAGAAGAGACAAAACTTTCCAAAAGCATAGAAACAGAAAATGAAAAGCTCATCAATATCAATGTCGTTCTCGGAATAAAATTCCAGCAAAGCTATGATATCTATATGCAAAGACTCAATAAAGAGCTAAGCAAACAGACTTTTTACCGCAATATGTTCACAAATCAGATTCCTGGATTACAGAAAGAAATAGATGATATGAACATCACCATCAAAAAGAATATTGAAGACGTCAAAAAACTAAGCCTTTCACAAAGCATCAAAGATGTCAATCTCTGCCAAAGAAAAGTCAAAGAGAATCAGACGCTTGTCAAAAATATCGTATCCATCAAAAAAGATATCGAAAACAAACAGAAAATGGCTGATAATATCCAGAACAAGATCGATAAGATCAATAAAGCTATCGAATCTATGGAGAATAAAAAACATATCGCAAAAATCGCTACGGAAGAGATCTATTTGTCTTCCAAAATGATAGAAACCGAAACCCTCAAGCTCACTAATGCTAAAGAGACGAAAGGCATCTATGACTCTTTGCTCGCAGCAAGAAAAATTGAGCTTGCTGAAAAAGTAAAGCTGCTTAGCGCTACCGACACTTCTATCAGTCAGCTTTCTGTAATTGAAAGCAATGATTACACCACTATCAGCAATCTTTTGGCTGAAAAAGACACAACCAAGAGACGAATAGTATTATTGGAAAAAGATATCGCATATCTTAATGAAAAGATAGCAGGCAAAAATATTGAAATACATATCCTCAATCTCACGATTTCTGGATGGAATGATATTTACGCAGAAAATCTAGAAAAAGTGAAAGGATTGCAATATGGAGATTCATCAAAAGATAACGAATACCTTTCCAAAGACATTCAACCTGTCGAATTATTGCTTCCTACTCCTGTTGTCCCTAAAAAAACAACTCCTAAGAGCAAATAGATTTTACCTTTATGACAAAGGGAATGCGTCTTTCACCATTATCACATACAAGAAACAAATCATTTGATATATACACGGCGTATCAAGATTTTCTGCAAAACAATGCTTATACGCCAAAAAATTATCTTAATTTTCTCGGTTTTTTGAAAACCACCAAGGGAAATTATGGCAAATATTCTGCAGAGCGGATCTGAGAGCATTTTGATACGCTTGGCACACCAAAAGAAAAAAGCAATAAGCCGACGATCCTTTCCCGCATAAGAAAAAATACCTCTAAAATAGCTGAAGCATTGACGATAGCTTTTGTGCTATCTACTTCAGGTGTATTTAGACAAAATACAGCAATCATCCCAGAAGCACGTATCGCAAAAAACGTGGCTACGTGAGGCAATCACAAGAAGACATTCTTCGTTACAAAAAAAATGATCCACAAACACACAAAAAATCCTGACATTGTACAAGATACTATTCGTACGAATCCAGACATCATCATTACAAATACCAATATCACTATCATAAACATCCTCAACATCACAAATAACAATTATACTGCTGGAGATAGCAATGCTATGGAAACTGATACGGTAAAAGTCATTGATTCCAACATCAATAACATCATTGATACTAATATGACTAAAGTTACTGATACGAATAAAGTACTGCAGCCTGTAGATAATAGCATCTGAATCATTGATTCTGCTTCCACTGCAACTGATTCTGCATTGACACAGCTTATCAATGATAAAGTAATAGAACCTGTTGAGAACAAAATAGAACCTATTGATTCCAATATACAAAACAATGCTCCTCTATCGACACACCCTATCGATACCAAAGTCGAAGAAGAAATTCAGAGAGAAAACAGATTACAAGAAATCCATAAACAGCTAGAACGACGAAAACAGGAAAAAATATTCAAAGATAAAGCAGCACAAAAGAAATTGGACGAACAAAAAAAATTAGACGAACAGAAGCAATTAGATGAACAGAAGCAATTAGACGAACAAAAGAAATTAGACGAACAAAAGAAATTAGATGAACAGAAGAAATTAGATGAACAGAAGAAATTGGATGAACAGAAAAAACTAGATAATGAAGCTCTAAAAAAGCAACAGGAAGCGTATAAATTAAAAAAAGAGCAAGAAGATCGTGATGCAAAAATCAAAAAAGAACAGGAAGATGCAATCAAAAAAGAACAGGAAATCAAGGCAAAAGAACAAGCTGATCTACAAAACACCCAAAGCATTCTGGGAAAATATTTTACAGGAACCACTATAGGATTTATAGATGAAACGCTGATCTACATCAAAGACAAAAAAGACAATTATCAGCAGCTTATAGCCGACATCCAGACCATAGAAAACAATCCATCATACAGCGATATCGATAAGAAGGGCTTACTTTTGAATACTCTGGAAGATTATCACATCAGAAATAGGATTGATGTCCTTGAGGAAAAAATCGCTGAATATAAGCTTTTAAATATGGATCGTAACGATCTGCAATTACGTGAACTTGAGCTGGAACGTGATAATCTCTACAAAAAATGCGAAAAATGAAAGGTCTATCAAGTATCCCCTGCTCCGACACCGACGATAGAAAAAAGGGATATCACATCACTTGTGAACACAAAGTTGTCGAAAAAAAACAGCAAACGTTTACACCATGCTATACAAGACATCCTAAAAAAGACTAATGATATTTCTACAATCACTTGGCAAGAACTCATCAAACAAGGAGTCTTAGCAAAAGACCTCAAGATGAATTGGGACGAATTCACATCAATGAAACCGATTGACTACATAACACTTCTCAATAACAATAAAAAATAGATCGCTTTTTATCTTTATACTGCATACCAATGAAAGAGCTAGAAAAAAATTCTGGATTGGAGGCTAAAGACACTAATACGAATAATACACAAAAAACATCTACTGAAGAAATCAAGGATAATTTTCTACAAAGACACGCCATGTTCGTCAAAAAAAACCGGAATGTTATTTGCAAATACTCTTCTAGGATCAAATCCTTGTTACAAATACCGGAATTGCAAGATATCACGATAGAAGACATAAAAGATTTGCCGAATCAAGCAATATCCATAATCACTTCCACACATTTCAATGGAAATCTTGCACAAATCATATCGGACAACAAATTACCTAATGAAATAACTAGATCTATTGATTGAGCAGTAACAATATTATTTAATAATTGATCTCTTCAGTTATCCATCAGACAGAAAAAACTATCATCATAATTTTTACCTTTTAAAATAATATTACTATGTGAGGAGGAGAATGATTATGAATTTCCAAAGTTATAGAACAACAAAAAAAACTGCAACAGGAAGCTAATACAAACAAAATACAGAAAAAATCTGCCAAAGAGATCAGAGAAAATTTTGAATTATTGAATAATTGATTATTAAGAAACAGCTTAACATATCTCGTACAAAACGATCCTAATATCAAAAAAATCTTATGCATCCCTGAATTGCAAGATTTTACTTTAAAAATACTTAATACGGATCATACATTATCTTTAGAATGATCAACGGCTTTTGATGGCAATCTTCGTCAGCTCTTATTAAAAAATTGAATTAATAAGAACAATCTACAATATACAAAAGATTGAATTGTTGCACGTTTTTACTGATCAACTCTTCAAATATACATCATACAGAAAAAACTATCATCATAATTTCTTGACCATATAACTTCACTCGAGCTTATATCAAAGCTTTCTGTAATACGCTCTGACACCGATGCCGGAGATGACGGAAAGCTTTTTGTATTTGTGTCATTGAGCAATCTGTTCAGCCACTTCCATAAGCTGCTTACCGAATCCTGTATGTTGGACGTTATTTTTTCATACCTGCATATTTCCATTTTTCAATGTTTCCATATTTCCATACACATGAAGTTCTCTAATGATGGCTGTGGATTCACCTAATCATTGTATCTGAATGGCTTCTTCTGATTTTGGCAAGAGCAACCTGGCAAAGCCGTAGAGATAGCCTAAGTGATCTTCAAAGGAAATGAAATATTCTTCCCCCACACTGCTCATATATTTCCTAATGATCAGATTTGTCTTATTTTTTCAACTTGTAACTTTCAACTTTCAACTTTCAACTTCTTTATGTCTAATTTCCCTGCTTCTCGTATCCAATGATACAAAATTTCTGAACGATTTCACATCTGGATCTTTTCCGACGATGAAGGTCTGTATTTCTCCATTTTTTCTAACGATTTTTCCCAGTTCGTCTTTGAGCGACTTTTGTAATGATGGATATACTGCATAATTTCCATATAATCTTCCATAAAACTTTTTCCGCATTCATATTTTTCTTTTTTGCTCTTGAAGCAACTGATTGTGCATGAGCTGAGAAAGATTTGTTATCGTACTTCATGCGACGATCTCATTGGCTGGAATATCGCGGATAAGTCTTTTGATCCTGGTATATGGCGGGATTATGGTTAAAAATGTCTCTCTGATGAGTTTTTTGATATCTTCGGTTTCCAGCGGTTTATATTTCCCTTGAGCATATAATTTACAAAGTTGGGTATTGGGAATGACGGAGGTAGGATAGAATTTGATCTCATCCGGTTTGAAAAATGGGTCAGTATATAAATTTTTGAATGTCGCTAGATCTTTGGCATAATCTGAACCATAGAGCCCTGGCATGATATGGAGCGAAAATTTGAATCCGTATTGTCTGAGCTTGTGGCAAGCTTCACGCGCTTGCTGGACGGTATGTCCTCTCTTATTGAGTTTCAGGACTTCTTCGTCCAATGACTGCACGCCCATCTCTATCCTTGTGATTCACAATTCACGTCGAAACACACAATTAGCATCAGTCACGTATTCCGGTCTCGTTTCTATCGTAAGTCAGATAATTCTATGTTTCGTTTTTTCATTTTTCTTCAATGCTTCCTGAAGTGTTTTAGCATACACAACTTTCTCTTTTCATTCCAGTATATATTTTTTGAATCTATTCTTTCTATTATTCTCATCAATTCTGCATTCTGAATTCTGAATTCTTAATTTATTAAACGTATTGCAGGCGTCATAGAGCTCTTTGATGAATTTCACTTTATAGTCCTTGGTGTAGACGTCAAACGTTCATCACAAGACGATCATCTCTATCTTGTCAGTCTCATGACCGGTCAAGGTCAGCGAAAGCAATCTATTATAGACCTGTCTGATCGGATCGAATTTGTTGAGCAATGCTCTCATCGCCCCCGGCTCAGATTTGATATAGCTCTTGGGCATGGTCGGATCGTTGGGACAGAAAATGCATTTCCCGGGACAAGCGAACGGTTTGGTCAACACCTGAACGGAAACGATTCCTGATTGCGATCTGATCGCCCTTTTTTTGAGCAATTGCTCTATCTGCGGATCCTTGGTGATCTTCTTTGCTTTCAATAATGTGTAATACGCTTGAAGCAATTGGATATTTGACGGGATATCGGGAAGATTGTGCGTTTTGGAAAAATCCCTCTTGAGATCAGTGAGAAGGTCAAGATTGCGGTCTTTGGGTTTGGTTTTGGTCAGTTGAAGAATTATTTTTTCCATAGTGAAGCTACTATATATAATCCGTTTCTTTTTACCATTGAAAAAGTTTCCGCTTTCCCTATAAGCGCATCTCACTAAAAAAAATATTATGCCTTATTACGAAAAACAAGAAGGATTCAAAGAAGTCCGAACAGAAAAACTATTTGTCTTGAACGAACAAGGACAAGAAGTTCCTATGAACTTTCAAGAGACTTATGATGTACTCAAGGAGCTACGACTCGGTCTCTCTGATGAAGAAAAAAGATTTTTACGAGTACATTAAGCACTACATTACTGACGCATGTTTTCATGGCGTCATTTTTTTTACTTGAAAACTTCCCGGCAACCTATACAATTGCTTTTAGACAAAGAAACAGACGGATTAGATAAATTTGACGGATTAGGATTATCTATCCCGTCTACTCCATCTATCCCATTCATTCTATTTATCATTTTATCGCAAAGCTTTTATCATTTTATCATCTATCATCATGTTTACCTTAGCTCCTCTCCCTTACGAAATGAATGCTCTTGAACCGGTGATCGACGCGCAGACGGTAGAACTGCATTATAGCAAGCATCATCAGGGTTATGTGAATAAGTTGAACGAACTTGTCGCCGGAACGCCATACGAAGGCAAATCGATTGAAGAGATCATCACTACGTCCGACTGACCGATATTCAATAACGCCGCTCAGATACGGAACCATACCTTTTATCGGAACGGACTTCGTGCACCGAGAGACAACAATCTCCCTACAGGGAAAATAGCTGATTGAATTACCGATAAACGATGAAGCTTCGAAACGTTTCAGCAAGCTATGATAGCAAGTGCGGTAGGTAATTTCTGATCCGGACGGACCTGGCTGGTCAAAAATTCTGATGGAACCATGGATATCATCAATACCAGCAATGCATGATGCCCTCTGACTACTGAAAAAAAAGCGTTGCTCACTATAGATGTACGGGAACACGCCTATTATTTGAAATACCAGAATCGTAGAATCGAATATGTCACCGACATCTGGAAATGCGTCAATCGAGAAAAGGTGAACGAACTCTTTGGTCAGTAAAAAAATAATTCCGATACACGAAGAAGAATTTATTTACGTATGAACCTGCGAATGAGCACCAAATACAAGAAAGACAAAGGCAACGAAGGAGAAGACCTTGTAGCGCAAGAATACCAAAACCGCTGATATACCCTTATAGAAAGGAAATATACGATCAAATGATGAGAACTTGATCTGATTTTCCAAAAGAACAATATTCTGACCTTCGTCGAAGTCAAGGTTGTTGATCATATGGACGACCTCCAAGACTACGTCACGCCCAAGAAACTCTGACATGTAAAACATACTATAGAATACTATCTCTATACTCATCCGACAGATAAAGAATACGTACTTGATGTTGTATTTGTGAGAGATAATTCTATATTTGAAATCTATAAAAATGTAACAAACACGTAAATTTATTTATTGTTTTGTTTGTATGAAAAAGACTAAATTGCTGATCTTGTTTGTACTATGAGCGCTTTTCGGCTGATTGGTATGGCAGATCGGCCATGAATGGAATGCTTTGCATCAGCCGATCATCCAAGAAGGGAAACTTAACTTGGACGGATTGATCGCTTCGATAAAACATGTCGTGAATACTGAAGACCTCGGATTATGAAATAAGAAATATGAACGTTTCGATACGGTATATAGCATCCTCCAAAGCGCTTATTACAATACTGATAAGCTCAATACGGGGAAAATGCTGGATAACGCTCTCAAAGCCTATGTCGATGCTATCGACGATCCTTACACGTTCTATATGGACAGCAATCAGAATTCCTGATTCCAGGAAGAGCTTAAAGGCTCATCAGAATTCGAAGGGATAGGAGCCATCATCAGCAAAAAAGATTATTACATCCAAGTGGACGAAATCATCAAGTGATCACCTGCATTTACTGCAGGACTGAAGATATTGGACAGAATCGTGATGATCAACACCTGAGCGACCAAGAATCTCGATATCAATCAAGCGATGAATCAGATCAGAGGCCCTAAGTGAACGAAAGTAAAGCTCACTATTGAAAGGATCGCCAAAGATGGAAGCAAGGAGGTTTTGGAAAAAGAGATAACCAGGGACAAACTCACCGTCGCGTCGGTGAATGGAAAAATCATCACCTGAGCCAATACCAGCAAAATCTGATATATCAATATCTCCATCATCTGAGAAGAGACAGAAAATCTTTTGAAAACGACGCTCAGCGAATTCAAGACACAAAAAATCCAAGGCATCATCCTTGATCTCAGAGGGAATTGATGAGGGCTTTTACCGGTTTCCGTCCAGATCGCTTCGCATTTCATCCCTAAAGGGAAATTGGTGGTGAGTGCGAAATACACTACATTCGAAGATGAAAAATTGCTTTCTGAATGATACGGAGATTATCAGAACGTACCTATGGTGGTGTTAGTCGATGGATTGACTGCCTCCGCTTGAGAGATCCTTGCTTTAGCGCTTAGGGAAGATATCGGCGCCCAGCTTGTAGGGACACAGACATTCGGGAAATGATCAATTCAGACCATGGATGAATTCGATGACGGCGCATCGCTCAAATACACTATAGGAAAACGGTATACGCCAAATGGAGAAAATATCGATACCACCTGAGCCACTCCTGATGTTATCGTAGACTTTGATCCTGATGCATATACGAAAGATAACATCGATTCTCAATTAGAAAAAGCGAAACAAGTACTTAGCACGATGATAAAAAAATAACAATGGACTTTATATCATATCTTAGATCATGACCGTGACTATCACCCTTAAAAGACCAGATGGAACTATGATCTCAAAGTTTATCGCTGAAGACCGCAAAAGCATAGCGCAACTTGCCAAAGCCAATGGCGTAGACTTTCCTACCTCTTGCGGAATCGGCGCATGCGGCATCTGCAAATGCAAAATCATCTCATGAGCTGAATATATTCAGATAGATAAGATATCTCCTCCCCTAAGCCCCTTGGAGAGAAACGAAGATCGCAGCTTCAAGGAAGTCTTCGCTTGTGTGGGCGGCATAAGATCTGAATCCATACAGGATACAGAACAGCATGAAATCATTTTAGAAAAGAATATGTAACATTTATCCTATTATATAGTAGCAGTGGCTGTCTTTGATACAGAGCATATAAAAAAACTGAAGCAACAGGACCAAAACGCATTCAACCAATTCTATCTACAAACCGTTGATATGTTTTTCCGTTACATCAATGCGAACTACTTCATCGCAAAACAGGATGCCGAAGATATCATCTCAGATTTTTATGTGAAATTCCGGGAAGGAGTGAAATCATACAAAGAAAATCAGTCATTCTCTGCATATTTCCGGACTATTTTCAAAAACACTATAAAAGATTTCTTCAAAAAGAATTCTGATACCCCATTCACGCAATTGGAGACTACTGACGAATGAGAACACTTCGAAGATACGCTCGTGGATGACGTAGATATCACCAAACTCATAGAAAACGATTTCACATTCGGACAGATAGAAAAAGCCATGAAGATGCTTGATGATATCAGCAAAGACATCATCTATTTCAAATTCATAGAAGAAAAGACAAACGAAGAGATTTCATTGATCACCTGAACATCCAACGATATGATCAGACAAAGGCTTTCCAGAGCCATCAAGCAGCTCAAGAAGCTCTTGGAAAATAACTAACGAATAACAAATAATAATGATGGAATTTATTTCACTTACGAACTACTGTGAATTACAATAGCCCATATTATTACAAATCCAACATTATTAATTATTCATTAGTTATATATAGTTGACACCAGTTTCGAGTCCCGCATACCACGGGGCTTTTCTATAAAGAAGACTGATTTTTGTCGTACATATTTACAAAAATGTCAACTCCAAGTAAGCAAGGACCACCACGAAAATACGCTTAAGTACAGTTATCACCTAGCTTCTTCAATTACCCTCTTCTGTGATATTTTCACTCAAAAATCTCTTGAAATACAGTTCCTGTAT
>CAZWTC010000002.1:0-29361 GCA_964637175.1 uncultured Candidatus Peribacteria bacterium | reverse complement strand
TCTCGGTCCAATATCTTCAAAAACTTTGGCAGTACGCCATATCTGATCGCTCAGCTATATTCCTGTCCATATCCGTCATAGAGATATTTAGGATTGCTGGGCTTGACTATTCATCACGTAATGATTCCGCCATTATAGAGTCCTGCGTGGTTGACGAGTCCGGTCCGATCCCGTCAGGTGTACGTGAGGGAGATTCAGAGTTTTGTTTTGTATTGAAGATGTTTCGCTTTGGAAAAGTCGATGAAGTCTTGGATAGTTTGGAGAAATTGCGTTTCCGTGATTTGCCCCGTTCCATAGTCTTTGCTGAGGATCTGAAAAGGGCCGTCGCCGTTGTTGGGCAGATAGTAGCCGCAATTCGTCTCTCTATATCGCGTCGCAACCGTCAAAGCTGTCGGAAAATTGTTCGCGTAGCTTATGGTATCCATGGTATTATATCGTCATGTACACGTATCTGCTGCGGTTATGTCCGTGCTGAAACCGCCGCTCCGCTGATTGAGAAAATCCTGTTTGAAGGCTTTGGAAAGCGATTTGGCCTTAGTCTTTTCCGTGTTCACTTGAGTCAAGAGATGGATTCATAATTCGTTGAGATAATAGCTCAATTGCTCGTGACCGGTGAATTGATCTTGTAGCGTTTTGAGCTGCGCATAAAAATCCCGCTTATCTTTCATGTTTCCTGTGGTGATAGTATCAAACTGGGTTTTGAGGAGTCTGATCTGATCGATATCTTGGCTTGTAGGCTGGTACGCAAAAGCTCCTCCGACCAAAAAGCTACAGAGAATAAGCGAACTTATAAAGTTTTTCATTCTACGCAATGAAATGATAAAAGCCCTTCGGGCGATGAAATGATAAATGTTCGTGAATTAACGATAAAATGGTGATAAACAATTTTTATCGCGAAGCTTTTATCACGCGAAGCGTGTTTATCGTTCGCCAAGGCGGACATTTATCAAAAATTGATCGACCGTCGAGTCCAACTTTTAATATAGATTTACATCGTTCTGATTCAAGGAGAAATATATTATTCTGTAGGTGATTGTGCTCAGGTTTCTGAAGATTTGTGGTAGACATTATTCACTAAGTCATTGTATGGGATATTTTTCAGCTCAAGCCGTTTTCTTGATGAATTATCTGCATCATCTCATCACATAAGTATATGAAGCTGCATACGGTTTTTTATCGCTGTAGGATTATTTTCTCCTTTGAAATATTGATCAAAAACGGTCGTTTCATTAGGACTTGCCTTATCTTTAAATACTTTTTTTCATGCGCTGGTTCCTAGCCATGATTCCAATACAGGTCTTCGATATGAATTGCTGGCGTATAATCATTCATTTCTCTTTGCTCCTAGTTGTATAGATGCATTGATGAAGTCACCATTACTATCAATGACTTTTTGGAGGTCATCACTATCTTTCGACGTCCATGACGGTTTTATTCCAAGGAATCTCTGATTGATATATGCCCCGAATTCTTGTTCAGCAGCAGTGAATCTTCATTTCTCACTCATGCCGAGTCCCTCAGCGAGTTTGGATTTTCATCTCTTGCCAAAGGTCTGTAAAGCACTCACTGATGCAGCGCCTCATTTGAATGGCAGCACAGGAGTAGATTTCGCAATATCTTCAGCTCGTCATGTAAGTTTTTTCATGGTTTCTTCGATAGGTCATCCTCCTAACGTGAGGGAAAGCTTGACGAATCGTCGCATAAGAAAAAGTGTTAATAATAACATGATAATTTCACTGAATATGTTTTTTCATTTTTCGATGACTCACGATCATAAGATATCCGTTTGATCTACGGATATATTGCTTACTCCATCGACTGCGAGCGTGGAAATGGTATCTCCGCTTGTTCATAAGGTGACGCCGTTGAGATTGGTTTCCCGTTGGGCTCAGGACGATAGCATACCATGCTGCATGCTTACGATGACGATAAGCATCATCGAGATGCCGATTACAAAGATGACGGGTTTAAAGACGATAGCGATCAGATTAGATAAGCTGAATATCTTCAATATCCCTCATCATTCTCAGGTTTTGAGCTTGAAGAGCTGTATCAAAATAAGAAAAGGCGCGCCTATGATGAATATCCACAAGAGACCTATTCTCATGATGTTTGCGATAAACAGCAGCAAAAGTCAGATCGTAAAAAAGAAGAGCAAGAAAAATCTCAAAATGAATCAGAGTGTTAATGTTTGGACATCGCTGGTGCTTTCAGTACCTAGATAATCTTGGAAATGGAATACTCACATGCCTAGATAGACGAATGGTCCGCTTACAGAGTTGTAGCTTGGTAGGATATTTTGTCGGACATCTTCACTAGGTTGGGTTCATTCTACATCTATGGTTTTTATTTTGTTGTTGTTGAGGTCGATGGAATATCTCTTGGATTTGAATTTCGTTATTGCATCATGTATTTCGTTCTTTAGTCCCGCATCATTTTTGAGAAAAGAGATAGGAAAAGCACTGATGCCCGCCGTGGCTACCGTAGAAAGATCAATGACCGCTCACATCAAAAACCAGCTTGCCTGAATAAGTATCCCTGCTACCAAGGTATTGGTGATGACTTTTTTGATGTCCATAGCTTCTTTGCCGATGAGACTTTTGATGATGGATCAGAGAACAAGAGCGACCAATGCGAAGTTTGCAAAATTTTTCATGATGTTCCAGATCTTCCGGAGATAGATATCCATATGGAGAAAACCGCCATAAACGAAATCATTGGTCATGAGTTTTCCTGCAAGGATAGCAAGGACTACCCGCAATCGCGAACAGAGCGAAATGAAATTATTCAATCCGCTTTGGATATTTTTGAGTACTTCATTAGATGTTTCTGTACCAGCTGCAAATGTTGGATGAATGAAGAAAAATCAGATTATGAAAATCAATGCAACGATTTTGATAGTCGTTTGATTAAACAAGGTTTTGATGATTTTCTTTATGTTCATAGACTTCACATGGTGATATAAAAAAGAATTACATTGTTTTGCTTTCTACTACATATTTGTTAGCTGCTTTTGGATCTGTATTTTTAGTTATAGTGAATCTTACACCATCAATCTCTTTGCTATATCATGCAGGATTAGCAGCAAATAAGTCTTCTACAACTTTCTTATTGACGGAGTCGTTGACTGTCTTGGTGAGTTCAGGTACGCTAGCGTCTTTTGATTCTATTTTTACGATTGCTTCAAAATTCGTAGTTGCTTCCGCTTTTAACATATTATCATACCAAGCTATATTACCGCCAGCCTTACCTATTGCTTCTATTCGTGATTGTTTCTCTGGACCTTCAGCTAATGGTCTTATTTGTTCATAAAATATTTTTTCATTTCCTGTTATTATTCCAGGAGCATTCTGTGCGGAAACTCATGTCTCTTTTGTTACAGCAGCAGTTATTTGTTCTGCAGTTCTGCCTGGTGCAGAAGCAATGATATTAGATACTTGAGTGGACGTTAACACATTTCCACCTCCACCTCATTCATTTCCTTCTCCCAACCGTTTTTTCACTTCCTCATTTTGATTTGCTGTTACATTACTGATATACGTGTCTGGTAATCTGCTGATCTCTCTAGCAGCGCTGCCAAAACCGACTCCCGCACCGCCTTCGCCGATCGGCAAGATAGGAAGCGTTCTAAAGACATTGGATCAGAATTCTTGGACTTTCCCGCCGATTCCTTTTCCGAGCTTATTTGCTTTTATCGCTGCGAAGAAAACCATCCGCATCAGTCCTATAGCGAAAAAGTTGATCATGAGCCGAGAAAATCGATCCATAGCTTCTCACCAAGGCAGTTTAGTAAATTCCAGCTGTGCGACATTTTGGAAATTGACTGCATCGTTTCCTGGCTCTATAGCTTGGATTTTTTCGATGCCAAGCGTTTGATTTATCTGTTCATTGGAACCTGAAGAACTGAATCCATTGACGAGTGCGGTCATAAAGATCAGCGAAATGCTCAAGGCTGCTACCGTTACCACCGGAGCAAAGATAATGCCTATGACGCTTTTGATATCTAGATATTCATCCAGACCTTTCATTTCCAGAAATTTCGAAAAACTTGCTTTGAGTATAATGAACGGCGAAGCAACGATATAGAGTCGGAGGACGCCTATTCTCGCAATCAGCACGATCGCTAAGGCGATGAGCGGGAAAAAGAGCGCTATAGCGACTCAGGTTTTGATTAGGAAAACTCCTGAGGTTTCTCCTACGGTGGTGATATTCGTATCAGTAAGTTGTGCAAAATTCAAGAGCGAAGAATACATGGTCACCAGCGGCCCGACGAATCATTTTGATTTTTTGATCAGATCAGAAATCGTCATGGATGTCGTCGAATCGAAAAAACTCTTTCATTGCACAAATCCTGCTTGTGTGGATCAGGATTTGATATTTACAGCGTATTTCTGAGCTCGTTCGGTATTTTCCCATCAGTTGAAGTTGAGCAATGCATCCATCGTCGTTTTATATCCAGCCGCAGATGCCTTATAATTACTGCTGATTTTGGTCTTGGTTTCAATTTCTGCCATAAACTCATCTTCTTTCCGCATCACTAATTGATTGCCGAAAAGCACGCATACTTCATATCATTCATATTTTGCATCACCTTTGAATTTATCGCTATTCCTATACTCGACGTCACCGAATTCTCTTCCTATGACATATGATTTTTCCACTTTACACGGAGACATGGTGATCGCTTTTCCGTTATATGTAGTGGAATATCGGACTTTGAAGCTTTCTCATTTTTTATTGAGCACATCGAATTTATTGAGATTGATAGAGCTGTTTACGGATAATATTTTTTGATTGCCGATCGGCGTATTTTTCAATACACTGAGCGGAAGTCCTCCTACGGCATAGGTTGCTATCGTAGAGACGTCCACGAGCGCAGCTACAAGAAACCAGCTAGCTTGGATGAGCACTCCGGCGATCAAAGTTTTTTTGATGATGCCGAGCGGTGATTTTTCGTCTTTGTCGGATCATCCTCAGGTATTGGTGATGATGCTCTTTATGATCGCAAAAAGCACCATGAATCACAGGGTGAAGTTGGCGAAGTTTTTCATCATATTCCAAAATTTCCATAGCGGAGCGTCGAGATGAAATATGGAAGCGTAGACGAGCGTATTGTCCAAAGCTAGTCCTGCTACGACCAAAAGCGGCCGAAGTAGGAGATAGATGATTTTGAGAATCATATCAAAAATTTGCCAGAGTCCCATAGTGCTCATAGATCAGCCGGCAGTGTCTGTATTGTTGACGGTTGTTATCTCTTGAGCATGTACAGGTTCTCCCATGCCTACATATCCATTCAGAAAAATCCCTGAACATCACATCACTACGAGGACTCAGAGAACTCTTTTTACTATGCGGGACTTGAATATCTTCATACTACATTGCTAAATAAGTAAATGTTACAAGTTACAGGTTGCAAGTTACAGGAACCTGCTCCCTGCTCCTCTTATTAGTTTCTATAGAAAATTATATTCCCCAATATCCAAAACACCAAATAAACGGATAGATTCTCGCCTAGTTAACTTGCAAATTTACTAAATATATATATAAGATGGGTTCAAATTCAGAATAAGATTTATTTTTAACGGTTTTGTATGCTTTTTATCAATATCTCTAGCGATTTCGTTCATCTGCTTGATGATCAGGACGAGCATTTCCTGGAACGTAATGGGATAGAAAATACGCTTTGACCAGTACTTTTGGACTATACCAAAAGCCATCCCGTGGAAAGCATCTTTTTGCTGAACGGTCCGGGCGGATTCACCAATCTCAGAGTCGGGACCTTGACGCTCAATATGCTCAATACGCTGTTGGACCACGACACCGGTACGTTTATCCCGATCGCTTCCCTCACCAAAATCGCCCTCTATACCTACGCATACAAGCAATGATGGCTCCCTAGATACGGGCTTCTCTATATCGGACAAAAACATAATATCCGGCGCTATGATTTCCAAGAGCAGACATATCAACAGCTTACCCTTGAAGAAAATATATATTCTGACCAACCATTCCTCGATTATGTCCATGATCCGTACCGGCCGACTACCGACGCGATGATTTCCTTTTCGATGGGGAACAATACCTTATATCTTCATTATCAAGGCACTGCTCACGAAATACAGCTAAAAGATCTCCATATTCCCTTGACCATGACCGTACAGCCGGAATATCTGATTCAACCGACTATGAACTAGTGAACATAAACAACCTCCTCTTCAGTTTTTTAGCAAACAACCTCACCCCACCTCTCCTAACAGAGAGGAGTGCGATATACTAGAAACTCCTCCGATAGGAGGAGAAACGAAGAGGAGGTTGTTAAAAAAAATTAAAATAAAAAATATTTTTTAAATCTCTTAGTTAAAAATTATGCAGACCAACTTCCGTAAGCAGAAAAGCATCCTCGGTATCGATCGAGGGACAAGATATATCTGACTCGCATACGCGCTTCCCGGCAGCGATGTCATTTTTCCTATCGGCTATATCCTCAACGATCAGATGATGTATTTCAATATCGCCGGCATCATAGAAAAACACAATGTCGGAAAAATCATGCTCGGGCGACCCAGCAAACAGAAAGATATCCAAGAAAAAATCCAAGCATTCATGAAAAGCCTCAATTATATCATAGAAAACAGAGAGATAGAGATCCAGCTGGTAGAGGAGGATTACACCAGCGTCCAATCCGGCGAAATCACCTCGAATTTCAAAAAAAACGCCGCTGAAGACACCGTCAGCGCGATGCTTATCTTAGAAAGAGGATTGAAAGGAGAAAAAGGAGAAAAAGGAGAAATAAATGAAAATACAGAAACATCAGTAGACTAGTTTTTAATTTTTTATCTATCTACGTATGGAACATGATATTGTAGAAGAAAAAATTAAACAAAAAGAACTAGCAATAGTAGATAAAATAGACCAGTTGAAGGGTAATGAAGAAATATGAGAATCTCTCATGAAAGGTTCTTGTTTTAGATGTGTTTGTGGAGTACAGCGAAATGCAGAACTTGCTAAGGCAGAACTGCATGATATTATGTCATATCTTATACATATTGATAAGATTGTTTTAGAAAAATTAAAAAAAGAAACACTCAGTGAATTATGAGAACTTCTATCATTATATTTAGATAAAAGAGAAATATATCAAAGCGTAAAAATATAGGTTAGTCTGTCAATAGTTCATATCGCTTTCCAAGCCAGAATTAACTGGAAGCTTTTCTATAAAAAGACTTGACATTTAATATAAAATATATATAAAATATATAACAAAAAAACAAATAAAAAAAACTTAAAAAACAAAAAATATGAAAAATTTATTAATAGAATTATTAGAAAATCAGCCTATAATTATAGGTATATGGCTTCCAATTATATCTTTGATCACAGGATTCTTCCTATTAAAATCATTGAAAAGGATGTATGTCAGATGTAGTTATAGCTTGAATTGGTTTGTCTTTTTCTTCTCATTTGCAGTACTAGGAGGAGTTATTGGAATGAATTTAGAGAACTTCTTACAGGTAATGAGTGGATTTATTATAGTAGCTATATTAGGGATAATTTTCATTGCTACGACAGAAGGATTTTCAAATGCATTTGAAGGGTTATCAGGGTTGTACATATCTTTTTTGGCAATCTTTATAGTAACCTTTCATATAACATTCCTTGCTGCAAACCAATATTGGTGGTATGTAGTGATAGTAGTTGCTTCTGTAGGTATTGGTGTCTTAATTGGGTATCTTTACGAAAGAAGAAAACAAAAAAATAAAATATAAAACAAATAAAAAACGGAGGTAACTATGTACCAAAAAAATCAATTAATACTTAATTGTAACGAAATATTTGATTTCTTACAAAACAAAGAAATTAAACAATTAAGTATTAGTGGGACAGGTATGAAACCCACAAATCTATCCAAAGAAGGAAAAAAAGAATTAGTTGGAACCATCAAGATAGGAAAAAAATATTCTATCTCATATTCATGGGATGGGGACAACACAGCAGTGAGTCTTATAAGAGAAAATTCTTTTATCCTTACAGGAAAAGGGAATGTTATTTATGATAAAGCTATTCAACCTAGTCACTTAGGCATAGCTAGTCATACAACCATTGATTTTGTGTAATATTATATCTTGGAGGAGCATTTTTATGCTCCTTTTTTTATATTTGAAAATTAGTCTACTTGCAATAATTCGATCTCGCCTGTATTTTTTAACGGTGAGATATTTTTTTTCAGGAAAAACTTGCTATAATTCTGTCCTTGTTCCTGATCTATAGGAAGCTGGAACAAGAAAAGGATATGCTGTTTCCTGAGGTAGTAAAGGAGCTTTTTAGCTTCTTTGTCCATGGCGAGAAAGTCGGAGAAAATCACTATCGCGCGCCTGCCCGCCGTGGCGGGTCTTTGTTTGTTCTCGACGGCTTTATCCAGAAATGCATGCAATGATGATTCATATATTTTTTTCGTCTTTTTTACCTTCGCTAAAATTTCATGTAAGGCATTCCTTATGTCATCAATGTTTTTTATGGTAGTTTTTTGGACTATTTCCGTCGCTCCAAAAAGTTTCTGTTCCGGATAAAAAAAAGTGATGCTGATCTGTTCGTGCTGACAGTAGGAAATGATATCTTCCGCATATCCGCGAACCTGCTCTGCATTTGTTATGTCGCCGCCTCTCCGATTGTAATTGATATCCAAAAACATGTCCAGACTCAGCGATTTTTCCTGCTGAAAGATATTCGTATAAAGCTCCTGATATTTCGCGGAAAGCTTCCGATTGATCTGCGATGCGCTGTCGCCGACAGAATATTTCCTCATATCGACCTTTTCGCTGCCTGATCATTTCATGATATGCTGAAAAACACCAAACCGTTTGCCGACGATGGGTTTCGTGAGTTTGATGCTGAATTTTTTTTTCATATATAACGAATAAACGGCTAAACGTTGAAACGACGAAACGATAGAAATCGAACAAAAAAAGCTCACGTCCCTCGTTCCTCGTTCCTAGTCCCTCGTCCCTAAATTCTTCATCAACTCTTCCTTGTCATTCCATTTCCTTTTTCCAAAATTCGTCAATTGTATGGTCTCATGACCTTTTCCAGCCATCATCACGACATCTCCTGCTTGAGCTATTTCGCAAGCGAACTTGATGGCCAATGATCTTTCTGGGATGATGAAAAGATTTTTTCCCTGAGTCTTATTTTTTACCTCCATCGTCAATTGTTGCAGGATTTCCAATCTATTCTCGGTATCGGGATCATCGTCGGTTGCAATCAGAATATCACTGTATTGGTCAGCTATCGCTCACATGATAGGCCTTTTGGTCTTATCTCTGTTTCCTGGTGCTCAGAATACGGTGATCAATCTTCCTGTTCATTTTATATGGTTCAGATACTCCAAGGTCTTCTCCAGTGCGTCTGGTGTATGTGCGAAATCCACGAAATAGAATATTCACTTGTGCTCTCTATGTTCCATCCTTCCGGAAACCGTTTCAAATGAAGCTATGGATTGGATGGCTTGCTCGATATTCACGCCTATCTGTAGCACTACACTGAGCGCTGACAAGATATTATAGACATTGAATTCGCCGACCAATTTCGTGTTCACATCATACGATTTGCCTAGATAAGTAAATGAAAATGTAGTTCCTGTAGGCGATATCTTGATATTGTCCGCTTTGAGGCTTGATGATGCGATGATGCTATAACTGAGCTTTTTATCAAACGGCATATCTTCGAATCGCTGTCTTCCTATCTTGTCATCAGCCGGAAATGCTGCGTATTTGTTCTGTTTCTTGTTCGTCAATACATATCTGAACAGCTTCTCTTTGGCTTTAGCGTAGCGCTCAAACGTCCCATGAAAATCCAAGTGATCATGCGTGATATTCGTCAACACCGCAAAATCGAATTCCACTCCTTCGAATCTATATTGGTTCAATCCATGAGAAGATGCTTCGAGAACAGCTATCTTGCATCACGAATCTTTTGCTGTTGCGAGAACGGATTGCAGATCAAAGACATCAAGCGACGTCATTTTCTTGGTATTTGCTAGGTCTTGATTACCGATTTTGATATTCGCCGTGCTGACCATGACAGTCTTGGCGATGTGCTCGTTCAATATCTTATGGATCAGAGTCACCGTAGTCGTCTTGCCATTTGTCCCGGTAACGCCGATGACGAAAAAATTCCTTGACGGATAGCCGTACATGATATTCGCCAGTTGTCCGATGAATTTTTTCCGCACCTGATACAGAAAACTATCTTTCAATAAGAAATATAATTTGTCGTACATGATTACTTTTTTGATAAGACGCTTCATTCTAAATGACTAATGATAAAATATATATTAATGGTAAGTTCTACGTGTTAAGTTTTAAATAATGGGATTTGTCTGCTATCGCTTATAATCTATTGTAAAATACGATAGTCCATAATATGACACATCATTCATTTAACATTCAACATTTAGCATTTAAAATTGTTCTTTAGTATCCGTCCTCCGATGATCGCTGCAGTTTCGGTTCTCAGAACCGTATCTCCCAATCCATAGATAGTATAGTAGGTTCATGCAAGCATCTGGTAATCCTTTTGCGTCAATCCGCCTTCAGGACCTACTAATCAGACTTTAGTCTTTAGACCTTCGACCTTAGATTTTTCCTGGTTTATTGCTCCTTGCTCCTTGCTCCCTGCTCCTATTTTGTCAAACACAATCAACTGGGTATTTTGTATATATTTCGTGATGTCTGAAGTGAATTCAAGCGTAGGAATACTCCGTCCTCGTGATTGTTCCACCGCTTCCTTGATTATTTTTTGCAGTCTTTCAGCTTTTTTGGGATTTCGTTCCTTGATTACTGATCTTTCTGACGGCCGAAATACTATCTGATCCAGACCGCATTCGGTCAGCTTTTGGACGATAAGCTCCACTTTATCCCGTTTGTTCGGCATAGCGATGATCATGCTTTTTTGCTCATTATCGGATCTCTGGCTTTGCTCGAAGATGACGGTTCATGTGATCGTTGTGGTATCCCGTTTATCGATGCGGACTTCATATCTCATTTTATCAGGCTCATTGTGAGGACTTTGTATCCGAATGCTGTCGCCGATGTTCGCTCTGAGGACTTTTCTCAGCTGAGACAAAAGATCGCTATCCGTGATAACGACGCTGGTATCTTTTTTTTTATATTCGGTGATAAACAGCTGCATAGATGAATTGATTACATAAACAAATAGACGGGATAGATAGATTAGACGGGATAGGTTCTGATCCTATCCAATCCGTCTTAAAGACTAATCTTTCTGATTATTAGCATTTTCGCAGACTAATTCAATAGGGACTTATCACAGATAAATGAGATCTATAGCGTAGTAGATTGTTATTAGATATATAACTTTTCTAAAATGTATTGACTTTTATGACAATATGTGTATAAAATATAAAACTATTTTAGTTATTAATCATTTAAAATGATGAATTCTACTGATTTTTATCAAAATATTAAAACCAGAATACAAAAATTTCCTACAGATATTAGAAATGTAGAACACACTGCTGTCAAGGATAAAGAAATAGCTCTTGAAATATTTAAAGATTCCTTATACAAGGATCTTGTTGCTACCTGTAAAACAGCGGAGACTGCGACAGCAAAAATCTGATTGAATAAGTTAAAAGAAAAAATAATGGAAATATATGAAACGATGAAAGAAAAAGACATGGCAATAAACAGTAGATATCATTATGAAAAATTATCTGAAATTGAATCACAACAAAAATATGAATTGGATAGTATAGCAGAGGAATATGGATTTATAGGAGAGTCTACAGAAAAATTGCCAGAACTGGAAAGTGAAAATTATAAGATTGATAAAGATATGTCCATAGAACAGAAACTTCAAAACTGACGAAAATGAATAATACAATCACATAGTTTGGATCATACGGATTATATTCAAAAAGATATTACTCCATGAGAACAAAATCCTAAAAAGAAAGCTTATGTTTGGGAGGCTGTTCGTTCATTCCCATTAGATAATCCTTTAAATTGAGAACAGAAATTTAATTTGGCAGCAATTAGGAAATTATGATTGGTAGATAAAATGCCAAAAGATTTGGAAGAACTTGAAAAAATAATAGGGTGGAATTATCTAATGTTTATGCAAAAAAACTTTCCCAAGTATACTGGTTCTGTATCGTTTTGACCCTGATTAAAAAAAACTTCTTATTATTTAGGGGGGCAATATGAATATTTATTATTGTGAAATGGTGATACTATTTTACTCGGAAACTTTAATATCTGCAGTACTCACAGATATCCTTCTGATTGATGAGCTGTTCGTCTTTTAAAACAAAAATAGAGATTGATAAAAAATATTTGAATTTGAAAATATGAGAATGATAGCAAAAAAATTTAATAGACGGGATAGGCTCTAATCCATCCAATCCGTCTATTTTTTTTACCCTATTTGTATTTGAATTTTGCTGCATTTTCAATACACACAGAATGATTTAGTTTATGTCGTATATTTTTCATGGTGCAGTACGTAATCGACGCGTTCAGAAACTTTTTTGCCCAAGGGTTCCACATGGAGCCGATTTTTATCGTTGTCATCGTCGGTTGCATCATCCAAGTAGTGAAAGTGATCATAGATCTGATAAGATATAAGCGTTTTTATGTAGGGCATATCTTCGCTTCAGGAGGTTTCCCGTCATTTCATAGCGGATTGGCGAGCAGCGTGACGATGCTGGTGCGATTGCAATATGGGTTCGGCAGCGTGATGTTCGCAACAGCCTTCGCTTTCAGCGTATTATTCGCGTACGATGCGATGAATCTCAGATACGAAACAGGTCAGCATGCGCATTATATCAACGATTTGAGATTGGAATTGGGATCGATTCTCCAGAAAAAAGAGAAATGATTGCTCAAGGAAAGGATCTGACATACTCCCGTAGAAGTGGCTTGATGAATAGTTTTCGGCTCTATTTTGACATTCATTTTTTACTATATGTATTTCATTAAATAGCTCGCTTCGCTCGCGACAAAAATTGACCAATGCTTCGCGACAAAAATAAGCTAAGGTTGTTGTTGGTGTTTATAAATTGAAAATTAGAAATTAGAAATTTCGTGATATGTAATCTATTCCCGTCAGCAAATCAGTTTATCGTTATATAGTCAGTATGATAAAATTTGTGGTTTCCAGACCAGTCAAAAAAATAAAAAGACATTATGTCCCTATCGATTCAGACAAAAAGAAAGTGAAAGTCTGATTTCGTTTTTTTTCTGTAAAGATAATCCGGATCATTTTTATCATATTCGCGCTTATTTACTGATGATTCCTTTTGCTCAAAAATACCGTTTTCAACCACCAATATACCATCAAAAGAGTGCTCTATGATTCCTGAGATATCGCTCGGTATGATGATCCTTATCTCTACAAACGCATAAATACGCGGATCAAAGGAGAAAATTATTACGTCGTGAAGCTGTACAAATCCAGGGTCCTGAACGATATCCATGCGCAATATCCTATGATATCAGACATCGGCATCGACTATCGCTCGTCCAATACGGTCTTTGTGAAAATGACCTTTACGCCGATAGATATGGTGATCAGAAATCAGGACATCAGATTCGCCCTTGTCGGAAGTACATTATTGCCGATCTATTCTTGAAACAAGATATCAAACGGGATCAAGATCCTCGATCTGCCTCAATATCTCAGCGGGATGACATCGCTTTCCTGACTTTTTTACAGGCAATCAGCGACAGGATTGGTCCAGCAGACAGAGCTTCTCTATCAATGATTCCCCGGGCTTCATCATATCGAATATCTGCCATGAGGAGAAAGATCCATCGTCTATATAGATAACAAAAAGATTTATATCAATAATCTCGGCGACATCCCAAATCAGATAAGGAATTACCAGTTGCTCAAAAAATATTATAAAGACTACGCTCAGCTCAAAGACATCGATCTTGGAAGCTTGGAAAAGGATAAGGTGATTGTAAGAAGATTCTAAATATTATGAGATGCTGGATTCAAGATTCAAGAACGATACAACTAAATAGTTCATATATCATGTGTCTTGTATCTTGTATCAAATATCGTTTCATCGCTTTGGCGTTTTATCGTTTAGTCGTAGAATATGAACGAAGAATTCATGAGAGAGGCGATCAAGCTATCGCTCGAAAATATGCAGAAGAATGCGTGATGACCGTTTGGCGCAGTCATTGTAAAGGACGGGAAAATCGTCGGCAGAGGATGGAATCAGGTGACATCGACCAATGATCCTACCGCGCATGGAGAAGTGGTCGCTATCCGTGCCGCCTGCAAAAATCTATGAACTTTCGATCTGCACGATTGTGAAATCTATACGTCATGCGAGCCATGTCCGATGTGCTACGGAGCGATTTCGCGAGCAAGGCTCAAAAAGATGTATTATGCAAACACAGGAAAAGATGCTGCTGATATAGGATTCGATGATAGCGTATTCCAGGAAGATATCAAAAAAGAGCTGACGCAGAGGAATATCCCTGTAGAGCAATTGCTCCATGATGAGGCGTTGGCAGTGTTCAGAGCATGGACAGAGAAACAGGACAAAATCGACTACTAAATATTGAAAGATTGAAATATTGAAAAATTAAAATATTGAAAAGTTCATCTTTCCATGTTTCCACCTTTGCATCTTTTCATAGATTTTAGTTACATCATTACATGATCATGTTAAAAAACGATTTTCCTATCTTCAGGAACAATCCATGACTCGTTTTCTTGGACAATGCAGCTTCGACACAGAAGCCGCAATACGTCATCGACGGCGTTTCTGAGTTCGTAGCTTCCTCCTACGCGAATATCCACAGAGGGATGTATCCGCTTTCTGAAAGATCTGAAGAGCTGTATCATCATTCCAAAGAGCTGGTCGGAGAATTAATCGGCTGCAAAGCGAGCGAAATCATATATACCTACAATTCTACCTATTGAATAAATATGATCGCTCAATCATTAGTCATTAGCGATGTCTTGCACACTGGAGATACGGTGCTTCTCTGAATCCGGGAGCATCATGCTAATATCTTGCCATGGCAGATTCTCGCAGAAAGAAAAGGATTCACTATAGAATTTTTCAATATCAACGAAGAATATGAGATCGATCGGAATGATTTTGATCAGAAATATAGTGATAAGGTGAAAGTGGTTTCTGTGGCTCAGGTCTCAAATGTCACGGGAAAAATCTATGACGTGAAAAAGATAAAATCCAAACTTCGCGATGATACATTCTTTCTCGTGGACGGTTCGCAATCGGTTCCGAATTTTCCCGTCGACGTGCAGGATATCGGGTGTGATTGCTTGGTATTCACGGGACATAAGATGATGGCATATACAGGGATCTGAATCATATATCTGAAAAAGGAATGGATCAAAAAACTCGTTCCTATCATCCGCGGCGGAGGGACTATCGAAGATGTAAGCACTCAGTGACATTCATTGCTCGCTACTGCTGAAAAATTCGAAGCAGGAACGCCGAATATCATAGGTGCGGTAAGTCTTTTGAAAGCATTGGAATATATCAAGTCGATTGGCGGTATGGAAAAAATCCGGGAACATGAACAAGCGCTTGTTCATTATTTCATCAACAAGCTTAGGGAAAAGGGACGAGATACAAGGGATAATTCTTCCATAGAAATTATTTGACCACTGACAACTCAAGATAGGGTGGCTGTTTTTTCATTTACGCTTTCCAAAACGACGAATTTCAACCATATCGGCGAAATATTCGCTGAACATAATATCGCAATCCGTTGCGGCGGTCACTGCGCCTATCCGCTTCATAAACGCTTCAAAAAATCATGAACCTGCAGGATGAGCGCATATATCTACAACGACGAGGCCGATATCGGCAAATTCTTCGAAGTTCTCGCTAAGATAGCATAGCAAAATATATATAGTAAATATGTCAAGTCTTCCTGCCGATCAGGAAGGCTTTTTTTTGTAAAAAAGAGCAATTCCGGATATACTTAAATGTACATTTTACACATATTTATGAACTCATGGCAACACAAGATAAAACTATTGAGCAATTAGATAATCCTCCAATGGCTGAAGATACAAAGAATAATGCTGAAACTCTCAAAAAGATTGAAGCAAATATTGTTGAAATAAAAACTTCAGTAGCGACGCTCAAGACAGAAGTAGAAGATTTCGATAAATCAAAAAAAACTCTGGATAAGGAAACGTTAACGACAAAAGAAAAAGATATAGAAACAAAAAAAATAGCCATAGAGGCAAAAAAAATAGAGACACAGACCTTGATAGAAAAAATCAGAAAAGATCGGATAGATCTTAAGTTAGAAAATTTGGATGAGACGACCAAGACGGTTTTTGAAACCCAGAAGAAAAAAGAGGAAACATTATTGCTTACCTATGAAAATGATTTGAAAACCATTGAAGTGACCAAGCCAACTTTTTGGGAAAAGATAAAAAATGGATGAAGTAAATCGTGGGAATGGATAAAAGAGCATCCAATAGCAACTGGAGGTATTGTCCTTTGAACGACGCTATTAATCGGATGGATATCAGGATGGTTCAAGAAAAAAAAGAAAAATGAAGGCGAGGACTGAGATAAAGAATGAGGACATAAAGAGAAAATGTCTTTTTGGAAAAAACTTTTGATCGGTGCTGGGCTAGGAGCTGGTGGAATCTTAGCATGGAAAAACCGAGATAAGATAAAAGATCGGTTCAGTGGATTATTCTGACCAGGAGAAAAGAAACCGCCGGAAAACAATCCTTACGGAGATTTCGAAGATCTTACGGAAGAGATGAAAGATAAGTATTATACCGTATCTGCTGATATTGATAATTTTTCCGGTTCTTCAGCAGTTGGATTTGCTGAAGAAGATATGGATGATCAACATAAAAAATGAGAAATACTTTTTGATTTGGATAAGAAAATAGGCAATCTTTCCCAGTTCAATAAGGTTGGAACTTTGGATTACATTGAATGAGATACCAAGGACGGAATATTCGCTAAGATAGGAAACTGGACAAAATCGAATTTTTATGATGTATTTTGAGGATTCCTTTCCAATATTGCATCATTCAAGCCATTTGGTTCAAAACTCATATCCAATCCAGTAGAAGCAGTGAATGAACGGCTGAAGTGATGAAAACCAGAAGAGCGTAAAAAGATCCTTTCTTCGTTTTATCAAGAGTATATGAATATTTTATCATATGTGACCAATAAGAAAGAACTCATTCTTGAAAAGAAAGCCAAAGAAAAAGTGATGTGAATCGCAAATATATCCAGAGAACCCACATCAGATCAAAAAGATCTGATAGAAAAATTGTTGAAAAATGAAACATGGTGTGATGAACAATTGAAAAATACTACCATAGCTGATATTCCTGCATTGCTGAAAACCTATGCTATCGAAATAAAAGATGTGTCAAAAGATACGAAAGATATCAAAGAAAAAGTCCTTGACGATAAAAAAGACATCCTGAATATAGACGATGATGGTGAATCAGCACTGACAAGAGCTGAAACGGATTTTTTGGATTGATCATTGGACGAAGATAGGAGGGATGAATTAAGCGAAGTTTGTGAAAAATTAGGAGATGATTTGTTCGGCAAGGAAGATACCTTGTGATTCGTTTGAGCATATACGCATCTCCTTACGGATCTTTTTGCATGAAATACGGATTTGGCAAAAAGCTATATGGAAAAGATGTGATTGGATAGCTGGATGGATACCCTTAAAGTAACTTTGCAGTCATATATCGTTAAGCTGAAAAACAACACATTTACTAAGCAAGATTTGCAAGAACTAAAAACACAAACAGAAGTGTATTTTGAAAAAAAAGCGAAGTTTATGGAAGATATCAATGAGATAGAAAAAACCAATACCTGATCCGGTTTTGATATTTGAAAGATATTGAATACGATATTTGTTCAATCTTTCTTGGATATCTGAAAAGCGTTCTGATATGGAAAGATCAATTCGCGACGAGAAAGACTTGGACGTGGTTTATGAGGTGCTTTTGTTAGTGGATGAGTACTGTATGTTACATGAACGGTAGCTAAGGGATTCGGTAAATGAATGGTAGGAACCGTTTTGCAAGTAGGAGGTAAATCTTGTATGGAAATCTGAGCAGTACCAATAAAACTTTTAAAAGAATGAATTACCTTATCTCTTGGAAGATCATATTTGACTGGATATTGATGGTCAGAGGCTATATTAAAGTCTTGAACAAAAACTAAGTTTTTGTTCACTACTGTAGAGCAAGAAAGATTGATAAAATATGCATTTTTACACGGAGAAATATCTGAAAAAAAAGCTTTGCTTATTTATGAAAACATATGAGAAAAATCAGTTGGTTCACTTGATGATTTGCTTGATAGATTTGGTATAAAAGATAGTAAATATAAAGAAATTTTCAAAAAATATGCATCAAATAAAAATATAAGAAATCTGCTAATCAAAACGAAAAGATTTGATTATGTAAGTAATTGGAAAAATATTAAGCATACTGTGGTTGATAGAGTTTTGAGAAAAGATATAGAACTTGATATAAGCAAGTGAGGAAATTTCGACAAATTGGTAGAAATTGATACATTCCTTTCCAAGAGTGCGGATCAAGGAAAATCATCACTCATCAAATGATTTTTGGAAACCACGAAGTCATTGAAGCCTGAAATGTATCAAGAGCTTTTTGCTACCAAAACGTTTAATAATTTGACGCCGAAAGAAAGTCAGAACATAGGGAAAATCCTTGGTAAATATATGCGTAAATTTGAATCATTGCAGGATTTCAAAGATTATCAAGCTTTCTTTCTTCGTCATTATGCAACACATCCTTCAGAAACGTTCGTAGCGAATTCGTTGTCGAAGCGAAAAAAATTACGTACATTCGGAAAGGACGCATCGAAAGAATCAGCATATATCATTGAAAAATCTTTGGAGAAGACGTTCCTTGAAAAACGTATCATCGCTATGAAAAACAATTTCAAGAAATCTGCGGAGGCGTTGAGAAAATTTGTCAAAGAAGGAAGGACACCTTATCCTGCTTCTGTCGAGTCTACTGCTAATGGACTCGATGATATCGCCAAAACATCCAATGAAGATCTTGCCCTGCTCGCAGAATCTGAACGTATAGGAACAGGAAATCGATTGTCTGCCATGAGCAAAGATATCGGTTTGATAAAAAAACTTTCTCCTTTGTTTAAAAACGACGCGTTCGTGAAAGAATTAAGCAATGCAAAAACAGCCCAAGCAGTCAAAGAGCTTTTAGCTTCCAAGTGAATCAATAATGTGCCGGAAGAATTCACTGCGGTATTGTCAAAGACGACCAATACAAAAAAAATAGTCGATACCATGCGTTATGTAGAAAGATATGAGACGCTCGGCAAGATAGGCAAGATTCTCCAAAGCCCAGGCATGAAATATGCAGGCAGAATACTTTGAATAACTTTGTGAGTGTGAACGGCGATTTTCTGATGAGTGTTAGCATACCAGCAATATCAGGAATGATCGAAGCTTATGAAGACCAATAAAGAAAGATGAATGCTGATGCAGGAGGAGTCATTTGTTGATATTTGACTTACTGCTGCAGGCGCATGTGCTTTCATCCCATGAGTCTGACGGGTTGCAGCATGAGTCATTGTCCTAGCGACAGGAGTGGCAGCATTCGTCAAGGAATCCATGTTTGATACTTTGGATAAATACACCAAGAATTATAAGGACTTTATATATTCGGCTCCGCTGTTGATCAAGCAGCACGTCATCACAACCATTCTCGGTTGAGCAAAAGAAGATCGCGGCTTCAATGATCGGTTTATGGGAATCAATCCTATGATGGAGCCGATAATGAAAGAACTCGCTGCAAAGACATGATCTGAAGGGGTAAAAGCTTTGTTATACGCAGAAGAACGGAAAAAGAACGAATTGGTCTGGATGAATGTCGATGATACGGAATTGATGGATGCATTAGCGAAAGAGACGCCTCCGACCACTCGTGCGCAGATAGGGGAAGCCAAGGATCTTGCAGAAAAGAACGTCCAGATAAAATATGAATATCTCCAGAAAAAATGTTGAACATATACCTTATGATGAAATACCTTGATCGATATCAAAAAAATCGTTTCTGTAGACAAGATACAGAATGGAGTATGAATGAAATTATTGGATCAGTTATTATTGGAATCCGAATACGCACTTGCTGATCCAGAAAGATTCGGAGAGCCGGAAAAGATTGCGCAACAACAGAAAGAGCTCAAAAAGTTATTGGATCAAGATGCCAAGAAATTCGGCTTATTAGAGCTATTCTATGCTCAAGATAAACCCACAATATTGTACATGTATCGTTACATGGACCAATACAGGCAACATCTTGATCAGTATTGATTTGACTCAGCTGGCAAATGCATAGAACCTGCATATGATCTCATCATAAAAAATATGGAATATTTCGATACCTATATGAAATACAAGACAATAGATCAGTGAATAGATATCGCTCTGGTATCGGCAGGATTTACCGATCCAAACTTTTTCACGGTCAGAAACTTCTTTGCGTGAACGATTGACAAACCATTATCAAGCAAAGAGCTCTATGCTTCATCCAGCAG
This sequence comes from uncultured Candidatus Peribacteria bacterium, assembly GCA_964637175.1. Taxonomy (GTDB): domain Bacteria; phylum Patescibacteriota; class Gracilibacteria; order Absconditabacterales; family Absconditicoccaceae; genus CAJBLF01. Next base: position 8,756 of record CAZWTC010000002.1, on the reverse strand, counting down.
ATTACAAACAATCCTTTACAGGATAGCTACCGAAGTCATCTGAGTCCCCATAAACAATACAGGAGCCGATATCGCGAACGTATTCAATGAAAATAACGAAAAAACATACTGAATATATTTCGAGAACGGACTGCTCAACATCAATGGCAATTTCTTCGGCGATGCGCAATATTTCACGGACGATATACCTACATTGAAGAAGATGAGGGACGAAGTACAAAAACAGGTCAACGGTAATGATCTGATTGATGTTTGAACAGGCGACACCTATTTAAACAAAGAAATTGGTAATAAATATATTTTGATCATGAATCAAGAAATCCAAAGACCGTAATGTTTTTTACATCATTGAGTATCCTTTATGTCAGAAGAAACAGAAATCAATAAGCCTTGAGAAATCATTCCAGAAGTCACTGAAGACAAAAAGAATCCAGAGACTCAAGAGACGATCCAAGATACTAAACAGGAGCTAGCCGAAGCGTATCTCAATTTTCTCGATCAGCAGAAAGGAGGAGTGCTTGCTGCAGGAGCAGGGCTTGGTATCAATCTCAATCCGTTCAAACAGGACAGCATAGACTATTTGACGTCCGATACCGCTCTTGAAGGCAAAAAAAATATCTTCTCGAATTTCGGGAAAAATTTCAAGAAAAACCTCATGGAAAAATTCACGGGATGAACAGCTTTGGAATATGATAAAGCCAGTTTAAATAAAATGAAAGCATTGATCCTTCAGCACAAGGATAACCAAGCAAAACTTCAAGAACTTATGGCGCAGATCAAGGAAGGCGTAGATCCTACTACGATAGATTCGACCGTGGCTCCTATGACAAATATTCCGAAAACCGATATCGAATCCAATGACAAACCCAGCAGAGCAAAAGTATTGGCTTCATTGCAAACGGTTCTCGAACAAGACAAAAAAGCTCCTATTGATTATCTCCGATGAGGAAAGACTGATCCGACAAAAGGATTGGATTGCTCAGGATTGATCTATTATACGCTCAATCAAGCATGATTGAAAATGCCGGGAGGGGATTCCAGATCCATGTTCAAAAGCTTCGATACCAAAAAATTAGCAATCAAAGAAGAGACTCATAGCATAGCTACCGATGTCTCTGATATCAAGGAAGGCGATATCGTATTCTGGAATAGCACGAATCCAGACTATCATCGAAGCACCTGAAAAATACCGTCTTTAGAAAAAGACGGAATAAACTATCGTATCCATCATGTCGCTTTCATAAAAAGCATAGATGTTGATAAAGGAATCGTCAACGTTGTAGAATCCAATTGATCTCAAGGAGTGACAGAAAGCGAGATAGACATAACGAAACAATTGACCGGTACTGATCATAAATCAGAGCTCTATGTCGCTCACATAAATTATGATGATTTTGAAAAGTATGATAAATTAGCCGCTTAATAAAAATCTGAATTCTATATTCTGCATTCTGCATTCTGCATTCTGCATTCTGAATTCATTTACACGTCTTTGATGATCTTCTTGACGACTCCGATGACTTTGGTCTCGTCATACTTGCTAATTTCTACATTATCAAAAAACCTATTCACAGATTCCAAGAACCGTTTTCCGTCTTGTTTGATGATTTTCTTTAATTTCGGGAGATCATTGTGCACGACGAAAACATAATCATTCACTTCATAGCTTGGCTGCTGTTTGATCAAGACCAAATCGCCGTCTTGTATCTTCGGCTCCATGCTGTTCCCCTTCGCTCTGACAAAAAAACATTGGCTGACATCTTTGACGCCCAGCATCGCTATGGTCGCAGGTATCTTCTCTTGGGAATATTCATTCACTACAGATTTTCCTTTATTTCCCCATTGAGCGAATCAATAGATGGGAAGCTGAACGATGTCATTGAGATTGTCCGTGATGCTTTCTCTGATCAATCTATATCCTTGGTCGTCCTTTACGAAATATCACTTCAATACCAATTGATTCAATTTATTCAACACCGTCTGCGGATGACTCGCTCCGATATTATGAGCTATCTCCCTCAGCGTTATTCCTTCTTGGTTAGTGTTTTTTTTGAAAAAAGCAATTAACGCTTTTTGGATGTTATCCAATTCTTTCATGATACTAGTAATTAAAAGATTAAAAGATTAATAAGATTAAAAGATTTTGCTATTTTGTTGTGAAGTTTCATTGCTTTCTGTTATTTTCGAGGTATTTAATAAATCAGGAGAGCTTCTTGGATAATATAAGAGAAGTATTTTTGAATTTTTCAAAGTTTGATTGTTCTATATATCAAACGTTTAAAGCAATGTATGTTTGATTTCTTACTTCACCACAACTTCATTTTGCTATTTTCAAAAATCTAATAAATTCATTGTTATTCTGTCTTTCGAATCCTTCTACGATATTACTACTAACAGAATTTGCAGCTCTTCTTATTTGATCTCTAAGTCAAAAATCTTTTTTAAATTTTCCATGATTGGTGACTTGATAAATAAGCGTTGTAAGCTGTATCGCATCTTTCCAAATTTCCATGTCTTCGAATTGTGTAAATTTCATTTCACATACTTTATCTACTAAATACCTACGTAATAATCTTTTAATTTTCATAATATTTTAATATTCATAATTTGAATTATAATCTTCCGATTGACAATGTCAAATCATTTTTGACAAAATCAATGCTATTTTTGACACATAGAAAAAGTATAGGTTAGCATACGATAAAAATCTCTTGATTTTCCAAAAAAATTATGTAAAATTGATTTCGTTGATGAGAAAGGACTCGAAAAAGATTAGCTTGTCGTATACGATTGTTATCGTAACTCAATGTAATCATTCTGAGGCTTCCATTATACTACATTATGTGTTTGAATGTTTGAAAATTTGTTTTATAATCTTATAGCAACATAGTATGACAACAAAGAAACAAGAATTGCAAGAAGCTTTCAAGAGTATTGAAAAGCAATTTGGAAAAGGTGCCATCATGAGGATGGGGGATAATGCAAATGTAGGTCTTGTAAGTACATTCCACAGCTGATCGTATGTGCTTGATCTTATCTTGGGATGATGATATCCTGAAGGGAGGGTCGTAGAAATCTATGGACCAGAATCGAGCGGGAAAACGACAATCGCGCTTCATGCGATAGCGGAAATCCAAAAAAGAGGCGAGACTTGTGCATTCATTGATGCAGAGCACGCGCTTGATCCGCATTATGCGAGAAAGCTATGAGTTGATGTTGATAATCTTTTGCTCTCACAACCGGATTACGGAGAGCAAGCATTGCAGATTGCTGAAGAATTAGCCAAGACATGAGCTGTCAGATTGATTGTCATTGATTCGGTAGCTGCTTTGGTTCCAAGAGCTGAAGTGGAAGGAGATATGGGCGATTCGTATATGTGACTTCAAGCGAGGATGATGTCTCAGGGACTCAGAAAATTATCAGGAGTGCTTGCAAAGACAGGTACGACCTGCGTATTCATCAATCAGATCCGTATGAAAATCGGTGTGATGTTCGGTAATCCGGAAACCACTCCGGGAGGAAATGCGCTCAAATTCTTTGCGTCGCAGAGAGTGGAAATCCGCAGAGGAGATAAGCTTCTTGTAGACAAAGAGCAGATCGGTTACTTAGCAAAGATCAAAATAGCAAAGAATAAGATTTCCGCACCGTTCAAAACAGCTGAATTGCCAGTGAAACGGGGTGTCGGATATGATAAGACTGCAGATATCGTGGAAGCAGCAAGCGTACTCAAATTAGTAGACAAATCATGAGCATTCTATACGTTCGGTAAGCAGAAGTTCCAAGGAAAAGAGAAATTCGTAGCAGCTTTGGATAGCGATGAAAAGATAAGAAATAGCTTAGAAAAAGATATCCAGAATAAGATCAAAGAGATGAGAATGGGAAAAAAAGTCCTCGATGATGAAGCTCTCGTAGCTATAGAAGCCGAGATAGAAGAAGACGCAGCTGAAGCGATAGCTGAGGCAGCGCAAGAAACAGCTTAGCAACCATTACCATATAAATATCAATATCATAAAAAAACCTCTGAAGCAACCAGAGGTTTTTTTGTAAAAAAAACAAAACAGCTATTTAGCTTCTAGAGTAAGTTCGCCGATTTTTGAACCATCCATGCTGATGACGATAGTCGCTGTTCAGGTTTTTTGGGCTAGGATAGCGACATCGACTGATCCGTTATTGATGAGCTGGATATTTGAAATGCTTGGTTGAAGCGTATCATTCGTTGAAAGGATGGTAAATGAAAAGGGAAGCAGACCGGAAAATGGTTCTCCAGTATTTTTATCTTTGATCTCTAAGGTCAATGTAGCTGTTTCTCAGAGTTTGAGCGGAGTCTTGGAAATAAGGGTGAAAACAAGATTATTTTGTGTTATGAAATGCTCTGCGATGTCGCTGAGATCATCAAGCGTAAGCGATAGTTTTTTATTGATTGGAGATTGCAAAAGGGCAGTGGTTGTTGTTGTCGTAACCACCGGCGTAGTCGTTGAGGTCGTTGTAGATGCTGAATTATGTGTCGTAGTAGCAGTTGAATTTGTCGGTGAAGTGGTTGTCTGGGTTGTTGTGGTGTTGATTATTGTTATGCCCGTTGTCGCTCATGTATTTGTTTGTGCAGGGATATCGGTATTTGTGTGTGTCGTATCATCAGGAGTATTCGTTTTGCTATTATAGATATAACATTTTACTTGAGCGGTCGTGAGATCATCCCGGCGATCAGACATTTGACCTCTTCCTACTCGCGCCATATCTCTGACGATGATTTTCTTGAGCGTCTTGTCATAATGAAGGACCTTTCCTACATGACCATAACTTCCGAATCTTCCTCAGGCATCATACACGATCAATGCTCATTGACTTGGAACTGATCAAATTTTATATCAGGTATCTGATGCATTTTTACATCGATCGACTGCGTTTCCTCACCAGGTTCTTTGTTGGGTTTTTTCATCGATGAAAGGGAAAAACTCAGGAGAAACTCTTGCTGCTCCGTAGGTGCAATATCATTTGGCAAAAGAATGCTCTATATCCATATCCATGGTCCGGATAGAGATGATATTTCATTGCTTGAGAGATTTAGTCGGATTCTGCATAGCGCTGAGAAGGTGTTCTGCAGTTTCAGTAGCGTTGTTTGTATAAAGGTCTTGATTGAGTCCGGTAAGATTAGCGAACAATAATGATCATGAAGAGATAGTTATCGCTAGTATGACGAATAATTCCAAACCATGAAAAAGCTGGTGATGCACAAAATTAGTGACATGCAATACCTTATGGATATGTCTGTGGAAATGTTTGCTCAGATGAGCATGAATCCTCTGATGAAGCGATAATTCCTTCTTTTTTCTTTTCATGAAACGTCGAAATGTAAAGTGTTGAAATGTTTCATTTTGACATGGGATCATTGCAGTAGGTGATCCTTACTTAATTATACCCGGAAATGCGATTTTTGTCAAATTTCCAAGGACTTTTTAAAGGTCTAATTTATACCAACTATTGGTATAATTCTCTCATCCAAAACTTTTACAAAATTTTGGTGTTCGAAATATCCATAATTCAACCATAGTTTGCCAATCGAATATTTATTCGTTTTGGCAACTATATATTATTCAATCAAAAATATTTATTTTTGAAGGATAATATAAAATCATGAACCATGCTTTTGGAGGATTATGTACAAATTTCCAAGGACTTTTTTTATGCAAACAAATAGTAAAAAAACTCGCTTTCGCGAGCTTTGTGATTATAATTGTGATTAAATAATAAAGTTGAATACTTTTACTTTTTCTCTGCGCTTCTCTGGAGCATGAGCATGACTCGTCCTCTCATCTCAGGATCGAATGGTTGAGTGATACCATTCATGATAGCGTTCTTTTTTAATGCATGTAGATGTTTTGCATAGAATGGTGATTCTCATGCATATGTTGTTCATCGCAGTATTCTGGAGAGAATCGTACCAAATTGTGCTCTATCCACTATATCGTTTGGATCAAAGCTCGTTTTGGGAGTGACTCCATCAGTTTCTAATCCCATCAATCCTAATTGGCATGCTATCGTAGCATAAAATTGCATTTCTTTGGATTTGGTTTCCATATCTGGAAATGTACAGACCGTTTTTTTTGTGTCGGGTTTCTTTTTCAGGACTTTTATGACAAATTGAGAAACCATTTTAGCAAGATCTGATCTTATGAGCGTACCATCCAAATTGGCAGTGACGCAATTTTTTATCGTAGTAATCCCGTTATCATAGGCGAACGCATATGCACTATTCAATTCATCAGAATATGCAGTACATGAATTGGCAGCATTGTGTACGTTGCCGGTAGAAGGACAAGGACCGCAGATATGATCATAATAGCTGGATGAACAATCTCTGTCAGGCGTACAGATATCTTTAGGGATAATGCTGACTCAACCGCCAGGCTGGGCAACAATACCATTACACGTAAGATTACAATGTCCTGCTTGACCGTTTAATCATCATTCATCACAGGTTTCTGGTGACTCTACTACGGAGTTTCCGCAACTTGCATGAGAAGGTCCATGCAGTATTGATTCTGCGCTTTGTACAGCGATACCAGGAGATGATCATAACAAAGCGATTGGTGTCACTTCAAAAGTGATTGTTGCTCCTTCATCTCCAGTTACAAGCGTATACGTCAATCCTGTAGCGCCGGTAATCGCTACATGGTTTCTATACCACTGATAGGTGGATACACCTTCATGATCGCTAAGGACAGTTTTCATCGCTGTTGCCTGTCCGATATCAGATCTATCAGTATAAGCGACATACGGAGTTCCATTATATACAAAAAGTGATGGATAATCTCCTTGTCCGCTAGAAAATCTTGAAGATCAGACATTCACCCAATCCGTTCCATTGAATTTCATGACGGTTATTTGTCCGATATCATAATAATCAGAAAAGGCGATATATGGCGTTCCGCTATAGACAAAGAGAGAAGTATAACGAGCTGCTCCATTTGAAAATCCAGGAGAGCCGACAGGTTCCCATCATGTGCCGTTGAATTTCATGACGGTCGCCCTACCGCCTTCAGATCGATCCTGATAAGCAAGATAAATCGCTCAGCTCCAGACAAAAAGTGAAGTGTCATTTGCTTGTCCGCTTGAGAATTTAGGAGAGCCGACAGGTTCCCATCATGTGCCATTGAATTTCATGACGGTCGCTTGACCAGTGCCAGCATAATAATCCGAATAAGCGACATACGGAGTTTCGTTATATACGAAAAGTGAGGTATAAGTAGCTCATCCACTTGAAAATCATAGAGAACCTACAGGTTCCCAATTTGTGCCATTGAATTTCATGACCGTGGCTTTCCAGGAATTTTCAATATCTTGATAAGCGAGATATGGAGTGTTGTTATAGATAAAGAGCGAATCATAATTGGTTTGTCCGCTTGAAAATCTTTGAGAGTCAACATATTCCCGATTCGAACCATTGAACTTCATGACAGATGCTAAACCAAAAGGTTTGGTAGAACTGTCAGCAAAAGCGACATAGGGTGTTCCGCTATAGACAAAGAGTGAGGTATTAGTTACTTGTCACGATGAAAATCCAGGAGATCAGACAGATTCCCAATTTGTGCCATTGAATTTCATGGCTATTGCTTTTCCAGATCCTACGTAAGAATCCGAATAAGCGATATAGGGGACTTCATCATATACAAAGAGAGAGATATAAGTCGCTTGTCCTGTTGAAAATTTTTGAATACCGACAGTACCCCAATTGATGTCATTATCAGAATATGTGTAACTACCGGTCAATGTTTCACCAATATTCAATATTCCGGTTATCATTACATCCGTTGCCAAAGGAAATGAATTGATTACCAGTCAATTGCTCTGTTTACTGATTCATTGGGTTTTTGACACGGATATCGGCGTAACTTCAAATTTTAATGTCGCACCATTATCTCATGTAGTGATAATATAGGTCAATCCTGTAGCGCCGGTAATCGCTATATTGTTTCTATACCATTGATATGTTGAAATGCCTTCCGGATCACGACTTGTTGCATCAGTATATGTATAACTTCCTGTCAATGTCCTATTGATAGTAGGTGTGCCTAAGATAATGACTGCTGATGCAATGGGTACTGGTATCGTTATAGCGGTAGATGCAGAAACTCACGTTATTCAACCTGACGAAATAGGAGTTACTTCAAACTGTAATGTTGTTCCTTCATCGCCAGTTACAATGGTATAGGTCAATCCTGTGGCGCCGGTAATAGCTGTATTGTTTCTATACCATTGATAGATTGAACTACCTTCTACATCAGGTCGGTATTTCATGACCGTTGCTTGTCCGTTGCCGGAATAGTAATCAGCAAAAGCGATATATGGCGTTCCGCTATAGACAAAAAGTGATGGATAATGTGCAGAATCATAAGAAAATTTAGGAGAGCCGACAGCTTCCCAAGATGTGCCATTGAATTTCATGACGGTAGCTTGTCCTATATCAGAATAATCAGCATAAGCGACATATGGTATTCCATTATAGACAAAGAGTGATGTATATTCTATTGATCCGCTAGAGAATCCAGGAGACCCGACATCTTCCCAAGATGTGCCATTGAATTTCATGACGGTCGCTTTTTGAGAATATGCGTTATCTTGATAAGCGATGTAAGGAGTGCCTGATCAATCAAGAGCGAGAGAGATGTCATTAACATTGCCAGAAGAGAATCCAGGAGAACCTACATCTTCCCAAGATGTGCCATTGAATTTCATGACGGTCGCTTTTTGAGAATATG
>CAZWTC010000001.1:23333-31516 GCA_964637175.1 uncultured Candidatus Peribacteria bacterium | reverse complement strand
ACCAATCATTACCTATATTGAAAAGAATAATGAGATTTGTGCGTTATTCCCGGATTTAACAATAAATAAAATTAATATCAATGATGTTGAAAGCTTAAGTAAAGGGTCAAATTTTATTCCTGAAAACCAAAATAAATTTATATCAGAATGAGAATATTCTTATATATCATCTAGCGGTAAGATAATTACTGATACTGAGATAGCTCTTACAGATATTATGAAATCAGATTTAAAAAATATTCCCGACGAAACGCATAGAAACATGCTTAAAGAACTTGTAGAAAAAGATATATTAAAGAATTTAAAAGAAATTTATAAGCAGTAAATCTTGTTTTGTCTGATATATAAAACATAAATTGTTAAGTTAAATCATTATGATTTTAATACTAAAAAAATGACCACCAATATGGTCATTTTTTTATTGTAAGTCATTATCAAAGTTAATAGAAGCACTTCTTTGAAGTAGTTAATTGGAGATGATGGGATTCGAACCCATGTCTAAAAGGCATATATAACGATGTCTACCACAATAGCTCATCAATGGGCCAATTTTTTAGTGTTACTATTACAGGCAAGCCGTAGCCGATAAGCAGGCAGAGCATTTTGTCTTAGCAACATAATGGTTTCCTACTTAGTCACCTCGTGGTTAGTAGGAGTCACACAACGAGGTTGGTACGTCACTAGGCAGCTAGGCTGTAGCTAGGTACGAGAGCAAAAGCTCTGTTTAATGTTTTAGCATTTTTTGATTGAACGATTGTTTTATTTCGGTACGTTCGTCGAAGAGTGGCTGTCGAAACATATGGAATCCTTCTATCAAATCCAGAAGCATCCCCCAACTTACATGCAGAATTCAGAATGTAAAATTCAGAATTATTCCTGCTTCAATACTATAACTATTCCCTTCAAAAAATCAATAAAAAAAGGCTTTTGAATGCAAAAGCCGTAATCAGAAGGTAAAAATTATTTTTTTTCAGTAACTTCTTCATAAATTGGAAGTATGTTTATGTCAGGTCTATCACAAATATCTTCCCAGTAATAATCTGCTTTATCATTTATTGATTCAAATGTTATTTTGGGATCTTTTTTTTGTATTAACGCGAATGTTACTTTGCGATTGATTGTTTTCTTTTCCATAGTTTTTATATATTTTATTTTCTTGAATGTAGTTAAATCCTTCAGAAATTCAATATCATCTTTACCGACTGTTGTCGGTATAATTTCGACGTCACCCCGACTATTCGGGGTTGCGTCTCAAATATGGTTTGCCAATCGAATGATTATTCGTTTTGACAACTATATATTATTCAATCAAAAATAAAAAATATTTTTGAAGGATAATATACAAAAAAACGTCAGGAGCGATTCCCAACGTTTTTTTTGGATATATAATGATGACTGTCATTTATTTTTTGAGTGTCTTCACTTTTTTAGCTGGAGCCTTTTTCTTGATGATTTTTTTGGCTGGCTTGCCTACCGTGGTAGGAGCTTTTGCTATCGGTTTTGCTACGATTTTTGCTGCTGGTTTAGCAACGGCTTTGTTGCCGAGATATTTGGAGTCGTCGAAAGCGAGGATCGGAATGAAGATGACTTTGAGGAATCGGATTCCAAGTCCATACGCCCAATGTTTTCAGAATCTTTTTGCGATCTTGAAATAATTGATGATCATCAACACAGCGAATACGGGTGGTACCAAAATCCATAGGAAGTTCCATCCTGATCGTCCTCCGAGTTTGAACATGAGGTATCGATTGTAAAACGGAATGAAGATTCCCCATCCTGGAAGTCCTGCTTTGACGAATACTTTCCATCGGGAGATAATCATCAATACAATGACTGCTACGATCACTGCCATTCGTACGATTGCGAGTCATCCGAAGATTGCTCATGCTATCGCACCCATTCCCATCATGGCTTGCGGATTGATGTTTCCGGTTAGCAACGCTCATAAAAGTTCAAAAGAAAAATTCATTAAAAATTTTTAAATAAATAAAATAAACGCTCATAATGTAGTTAAATGTTGCTATATTGCAAGAGTTCTTATAGGTGAAAATCACTTGAAAAAAAACTATAATCTGATACTATTCCTCATGTTTTATTTTTTCATCACGACAAATGCTCAAAGAATTCATGGCTTTCCTTTCTCAATATAATATTTTCGGCATCGCTATCTGATTATTGATCGCTACTAAAGTAGGCGCGCTCATCAAGGGATTGATCGAAGATCTCATCACTCCGTTGATCTTACAACCTATTCTCACCAGACTCAGAGTGAAACATATCGAAGATCTTTCTTATAAATGAGTCTTGTATGGCAAGGTATTGTCTACGATGATAGATTTTCTGATCACCGCATTTCTTGTATTCCTTGTCGTGAAGTATGCACATATCACGCTTCAAGTGAAGTAGAACGATGGAAAGGTGGAATGATGGAACGATAGAATGATGTGATTGTTTTATAATAAAAAAATCCTCCAGAAAAGCAGGAGGATATATGGGTTAAAAGAAACATAACGTGATTTTCTCTTTTGTTACTTTTATTAATCTTGATTTTTTTGGTATTTCTACCATAAATTTTAGCGTATTATCCAATGATTTGTCAATGCTGCGATTGTTGTATTTTACAACACTATCTTCCATCTCTTTAGAAGACTTCAGATCTAAGTGAAATCGCACTACATACGCTGTTTCATTTTTTTGATTGTGTTGGTTTATGATTATTTTGCTTGTGAATTTTTCTGGGAAAAGTTCTGGCAAAATGTAAGGTAATAGCTTTTTTTCTTTGAAATACTGTAAAATATTTCTTGAAAATTCTTTTTTAACAGTGAAAATTTTCTTCTGTGAATCGAACGGTAATTCGACTTCAAATTCTCCTGGATTTACCATGGTTTCATTGATTTGTTGTCCCTGAGTTCCCATAATGTTATGTATTTTTTATTTTTTGTTTAAGGAGAGATTATAGCTAAATAATCCGTAAAGTCAATCTCTTTGAATGAAGACAAAAAATAGTTAAAAATCGTACAACATCGAAAAAAATTGATTTTAAAATAAATCACTCTATTGGCTAATTTTTTGTCGTTCGTATAGGCAGATGTTTATCTATTCTTATCAGTGGTTTATATTTTCTTGGTCAGATTTAGGATTTCTTGTTTTGTCTCGCTGGAGATTTTGGTGTCTTTGGTGATTCTCTGGACATATCCTTGGATGATAGGCATGATGATCTGTTTGATGGTCTGATATCTCTTGTCTTCTTCTTTGCCGTCATTGAGCTCTTTATCTCGTCGGAGCTGAAGTTCTAGCAAGATTTCATGTTTACTTTCGTCGTTGGCTGCTTGCGTGATGACGGTGTCCGGCAGGGTAGTGGTGATGTGCTGTATGAGATCAAGAAGCTGTGTCCGTTTGTCTTGCGACTCTATGAATTGCTTGATGAACTCTTGATGAAATAATGCTGCAACAAGCATCTCCCTGTCGATCTCGTATTTCTTTTCTGTCTTTCTCGTCTTTTGCTGAAGGACAAATCTGCCTTCGTTTTTGGCGAAATGGACATATTGTGCGCGCATGATTTCGTAGCCGATCCCTAGCTTTTCTCCGAGCACTTGGATGTAATGATCCTGCATCGGCATATTGCTGATATTGAGGATGAGCCCGAAGAGGATGTTTAATATTTTCTGCTTGTCGATCGGTGATGTGAGATCAAATTTCTTTTTCAGGTTTTGGAAAACAACAGAAAATCCATCCTGACTCTTTTTTCGTTGTTCATCGAATTTCTCTTTTCCATCTGCCGTATTTGCGAGTTCATCGATATCCTTGAATCCTTCCGGAAGCGTGATGATCTTGGGGAATAGATTATGCTGATATGCTAAAGTAAGCGCTCTCATGCTCGCTTCCTGACCTGCATCGTCGCTATCGAACAAGAGGAAAAGATGCTCCGTGAATCTTTTTATCAGCTTCAGATGCTCTTGGGTGAGCGCAGTTCCGCAGGTGGCGACTCAGAGATGATAGCCCAGTCTCGCTAAGCCGATCACGTCCATCTGTCCTTCGACGATGAACAGCGCATCATGCTCTTTGATCTCATTTTTTGCTCGATTGAGTCCGTAGAGGAGCTGTGATTTCTGGAATGCTTTATGCTCTGCACTGTTGAGATATTTAGGTTTATCGTTGGGATCCAACACTCTCGCACTGAAGCCGACGATGTTGTTCATCGTATCGTAGATAGGGAAAGTAATCCTATGTTTGAAGAAAGTATAGATGTCGCCTCCGGTTTGTGATTTTTTTGCCAAGGATGCTTCGATCAGATCCTTGTCCGTGAAGCCTTTGCTTTTGAGCTCCTGGATCATCGCATAATGAGAATCCGGCGCATAGCCGATGCCGAACTCGTTGATCATCTGATCAGAAAGCTTTCTCTGTTCGTGCAGGTATTTTTTAGCTTCGGGATGCTTGTCGAGCTGTTCCACGAAGAACTTCTGGGCGATTTTGTGGATGCGTTTGATCTTTTCTTTTTCGTCGTTCCGGTCATCATGTTTTTTCGGGTCTATCTGATATCTTGCAAGATCGATATTCGCTTGTTTAGCGAGCTCTTTTGCAGCATCCCGAAAATCTATCCTTTCTATCTCTTGGACGAACGTGATCACATTTCCGCCTTTTCCGCAGCCGAAGCATTTGAATATCTGTTTGCTCGGTGATACCATGAAAGAAGGTGTCTTTTCGTTGTGAAACGGACAGTTACCGGTAAAATTAGCTCCTGCTCTTTTGAGAGGGACATATCTGCCGATGACGTCAACGATATCGACGGTGGATAGGATATCTTCTGTGAGTTTACTCAAAACGACTAATCGATGAAACGATAAAACGATGAAACGATGAAACGATGAAATGTAGTGTATGGATTTTTTATGAATACTCAAACGCAAAACGTATTTTTTTTCCTTAGCTGGTTGATATAAAAAAAGAGCTGCTATATATAGCAACTCTTAAGGTATTTCGTTAATTAATTAAATACTTGAGGGATTATCCTAAAGTATTTTCGGTGGTGAAAACGATGACCGCCTTTTTTCCCTAAATTTTTTTCACAGGGCTTTGAATTTGTGATTTTTACTTCTTTTTTTTGTGAGTGTTTTGGATCACTCACGTTGCAATTAGTTGATATTGCGACTACAAAAGTAGCCATCAATACCATTAACATAAATTTTTTCATATATTCTAGATTATATTGTGTTTATGTTTATGATATAGACTATACTTATTTTACCTTATAAGTCAAATATATTTTTGTTGACTTAGGACTTATTCTCTCTTGGCTGAATATAAAGAAAGAGTCGCTATATATAGCGACCCTTTACGTGCCCTTGGTAAGGCTTAGAAAATTTTATTCAATAAGTAGTTCCTTCTATACGTACGGAGTATCTTATGATATCTCCGTTTTTTAAAATCGTTGTTGCTTTTGTAATTTGTTTTTACTGATGACTTGGAGTTGCTTTGAACTCCACCTGATCCCATGGTAATTCCACCCTTAACAGAGGATTTTGAATTGCTTTTAACAATAGGATCACCATTTCCGCCGAATGATGCGGTTGCCATACAGGCAATAACTAATAATACAAATAATTTTTTCATAGTTGTAGTTTTTTATTTTTATTTACGTTATATAGTATAACTATTTTCTATCATATGTCAAATATATTTTGATAAATTTATATTTGGCTTTTTATCTTGTGTTTTTATTGTTTTTTGCTCTTTTTGGGTGAAAAATTTTCAAAATTGATTTATTGACATTTATAAAAAAATAGGATACTGATACAGTAATCCTATCGCTCTATAATCACTTAAAAGAAGATAAATCTTTTGTCACTTTCTGATCTTTTTAAGATTCTTTCTCTTTGTTTCAAAACCTTTCTGTATTTGGGTTTTGAAAAATCATTTTTTTTGGAGTTCCGCGTGTTGGTGGTTTCTCCTGTTTTTACTGCGTCTTTGCTATTGCTCTTGCTGCCGCTGGTTTCTTTTGTCATATGACAAGCAGCGAGCATGAACAAAAAGATGGCTGAACATATAATGATTATTTTATTCATACTATTTTTATTTATATATTCTATATATACTATTTAATGTTTTTAAGTCAAGCTTATTCTATTCTCTATTTTAATATATTATTGACATTATCTCTATTGTTTATTTACTTGATGTAGAAGAGATACAAATTTTCTTTGCTCAATTTCTTGGCTACTTTTTTGATATCTTCAAGCGTAAGGCTTTTATATTTTTTCAGGATTTCCGGAAGGGTATCTATTTTTTTATATATCAGATATTGATTCCCGAGAAAACTCGCCATCTCATCTGAGGATTCTATTCCCATCTGGATCTGACCTTCGTTGTAGCCGATCGCGTTGTCGAATTCCTCTTGCGTGATGTTTCATTCAGATATATGTTGTATCTCTTCAAAAATCTTCTCTATGCCGAAATCAAATCTCTTTTTGTCGATACCGGCTCTGATGATGAACACTCCCGTGTCTTCCTGTGTCATATGGCTCGCTTTGATATAGTAGCACAGCCCTTGTTTCTCTCTGATGTTCTGAAAGAGCCTGGATGACATATTTCCGCCTAAAATGGTCGCAAGGACGTTCGCTGCATATCTTGTTTCGTCATTTCCGTCGAATCCTGGTGCGGAGATTACGAGGTGTGTCTGTTCGTTCTTCTGTTCGTGCGATCCTACATGTTCTGCAGGCAATGTGTGTGTGAACTCCGGTTTTTGTATCCTCTTGTTTCCGGGAAGCGCATTGAATTCTTTTTGCAATTGATCGATAATGGCTTGTTTATCTATGATTTTTCCTGCGATAGTGATGATGAGGTTGTCTTTGGTATAGAGATCCGCTTTGTGTTCGAAAAGCATGTGCTGGGTGAATGATTTTATATTGTCTTCAGTCCCTATGATAGGCCATCCATAGCTAGTATCTCCGAAATAATAGGTCTGTCGTTTCTGCATGGTCATTGCCATTGGATTATCTTCGTACATTTTTATCTCTTGGATGACCACTCACTTTTCCCTTTCCAGCTCTTCGACATTGAATTTAGCATTGTTCATCATATCTGCCAGGACATCGATCGCTCTATTGATGAATTCCGGAGCGCATTTTACGTAATACCCGGCGTATTCGTCTCCGGTATAGGCATTGGATTCGCCGCCGAACTTATCTAAGGCTTCAGCGACTGCTTTCGGTGTAGGATATCTGTCTCCTCATTTGAAAAAAAGGTGTTCGAGAAAATGGCTTATTCCGTTGTTTTGTCTGTTTTCGTAGATGCTTCCTGCCTTGCACATGATCTCTATGGTGACGGAATTTGCATCTTCCATAGGAGCGAAGACGCAATCTATGCCAGCGATGGATTCTATGGTATATTTCATGATATAACGAATAAACGATAAAATGTTGAAACGAATAAACGATTAACTATTTGGTATGAAATTGCAATACTTCGGGAACGGGGAGCAGGGAGCAGGGAACAGGGAGCAAGTAATAACTTGTAACTTGTAACCTGTAACCTGCTCCTTGTAACTTATTTTAATAATGTTTTTATATAATTGTATTGACAAATTAAGATTTCTGATTATAATACGCTCATGAAAATTTACTCTTTGTGTTCTCTGATGAGTGTAGCATCAAAAACAAAAACAAAGGTATGTACAACTGTAGTTCTTGGGTTCGTGGCCGCTTTAAGTAGTTTGCCTACTTGGGCAAGCACCACTCCAGGAGTCATCACTGCAGTCGATCCCGATGTAATTTCCACCCAATCCAATCAAGATCTTTCTGAGCTTCGAACAAGGCTCAAAGCGAGATTTTCTTGAGTCTCCACTGAAGTCCGTTCGTTGATAGACGGCACCACGAGTGTCGGCGATTCCTTTCATGGAGCAGCTGTCCGTACACTGGATGTCAGGCAAGGAATTTGAGTCAAACCTGCGATTTCCCGTCAGGATTCTTTTGATGATATTGAAAATGATCCTTATAGGACCTATATCAATAGATTGGCTGCCTATGGTGTGTTGAGCTCTTCTGACAAATTCTATCCTCAAAACTATTTCCGTATAGATGATTTCGTCTGATTGATCTCTAAACTCTATAAAAAGACTACCGGTCAATCACTTGTTTCGCAAGAGCTTCTTGGACTTGATTCTCCCGATGGTTTCATGACCAAAGGAA
>CAZWTC010000001.1:22258-23323 GCA_964637175.1 uncultured Candidatus Peribacteria bacterium | reverse complement strand
ATGATACGTTGATAAGAGCCGAGTGAGCATACTATCTTGTCCGTATGTTCGATCTTCCGGTGTTGTCGGTGACTGATGATACGATTTCAGCGATACCAAGCACTATGTTCACTGATATTGTCAGCCATCCTTTTGCTTCTGCTATCACTACTTTAGCGAGTCTAGGGATTGTCAGCTCTACCGCTCCTAAATTTTATCCAGATAACTATGTCCGTCATTATGATTTTGTTATCTTATTTGTTAATGCATTGTCGGTTCATAAGAATCAGCTGTTGACTCCTGCTCTTGCTTCTTCCCAATTCGCTGATGTAGAGCCGTCTGCATCCTATCTTCCTCAGCTTAGCTATGCTGCGGACCATGGATTGATCGATTATATCATCAGCAGCAAGAGGGGACAATTATATTTCGGACCTAATGATTTTATCAGCAAGCGTGAAGTCTATCAAATCCTTGCTAAAACACTGGATATCCAGATAGTCTATGATGAAGATCAGGCTGCTCAGCAAAAGATTTCCAGAGGCGAATTAGCTGAATTGCTTGTAGAAAGCTTTGAATTCTCTCCAAAAACCGCATCTTCATCTGATTCACTTTCATGAAATTCGATTGATTCTTCACAGATGTCTGTTTTAATTAAGTTGAGAACCTTGCTTTCGATGATATAGATCATGATGATTTTACATATATCTTCTTATGGTCCTGAGTGCTTTGCTCGGGACTTTTTTCCTTTATATTTTCATGATCAAAAATTTGACAAAAAGACACATTCTGGGTATAATTAGTTTGAAGAAAAAAATATGAACACCTAAAACCTATCTTTAAACTTTTTACCAGTTACTCGGTTCCTATGAAAAACACTGTTTGCCATATCCATTCTCACATCAAGAGAATCCATCATCATATCAAACAGCATCACAGAAAATATCTGTTTGGAATGTTCGGCGGTTTTGCGGTCGTAAAACTTTTTTTGCTCGTACTCAGCCTTTCTGTCGTGCAATATACCACTTCGATATTTGCAGAGTGAGAGACATGATGTGTGCTCACCGGACAGATCTATACAGGAGAATA
>CAZWTC010000001.1:19217-22248 GCA_964637175.1 uncultured Candidatus Peribacteria bacterium | reverse complement strand
GACGTGAGGATATCTTACCGGACAAGAAATCACGTGAGGGTATCTCACCGGCTGTATCACTATACCAGGATATCGGACAGGCGGCGCTTTGGATGAATCTGGCGTGCTTACCGGACAGACACGAGTAGAAGAATCTCAGACATGATGTGTGCTTGTCGGACAAGAAATTACCTGAGGATATCGGACAGGGGAATATCTGACGTGAGGATATCGGACAGGAGGATATTTGACGTGATGCATTCAAGAGACATGAAGTACGCAAACAGGAAATGTCCAAACATGAAGTACACAAACAGGTAACACTCAAACATGAAGTACGCAAACAGGGAACACTCAGACGTGAAATATTCAGACAGGAGCGCTTTCCTTGTGAAACGGCGTATGTGAATCCGGAGATATCATCTGGTCGACACCGCTTTCATGATCAGTAGTCAGAGATATATTCCCTTTGACATGGGCATATTCATGAACTGATTGCCTTTCCGGACTATCGCTTCAGCTTCGGGATCATAATAGCCAATGGATTGATTTGTGATCAGTAGCTTCTGGAACCACTACCTATGCATTTGATTCCAAAAGGCTATATAGCTTCCAGCAATCAGGCTTTTATCATATCATCGGTACCGGTACGGTAACCACAGGAACATTCTATCTCTATACAGGAACATATACAGGAGCATATTCACGTTTATTTACCTGATATGCGATCAGATTACTCTCACATCAAACTCCGATATCTGTGGTATCACCATTCACCATAGATAACCAATATCCTACAATAACAGGAATATCTCTGCTTTCCAGCTGATCTGCTACGTGATATCTGAATGTGAGCGGGGTAGTCAATCTAGCATTCACTGCAAGCGAAGAGCTTAGCTGATTGACGGTGACCTTATGATCAGGCAAGGTCCCTGCAAGTTCGACTATTTCATGATTATATTATAGGTATACACGAACGCTTACGTCATTGTATACGGAAGGACCTTTGACTGCGACTATCGCGTTTGCTGATAAGGCGGGGAATACATGATCGCTGGTTTTTGCGTCATCACTTGTGTTTGATAAGACAAGACCTGTAGTCTCATGATTCGTCTTTACTGAATATAGCGGAGGATTATATCTGAATTTTTCTGGATCTGAAGCTGTAAGATATACATTGACGTACCAAAAGACATGATGAATTCTGATGAGCGGCAGCAATGCTGCATATCTGACTGCGCAGCAAGTGATTTTCAGCTGAATAGAAAGGGACAAACTGTATACATTTACGTTGAATCTCTTTGACAAAGCGGACAATAGCAGAACGTTGACCGGTGATGTCCTTCGAACGAATTTATGAGCTATCACTTCGCATTTCTATTTCGTACCGGTGACTGATGATGCTGCCTTGACGTGAAGCTTATCAACCTTGGCAGTCGTCCTCAAAGCTGAAGTAGCGAAATTCAATGCATGCAAGAATGCGCTGAGTTACACTCCGGTAGAACTTGAAGTGAGACATACGGCATTCATTTTGCAGATGCCGACATTCAAAAAATCACAAGTGAAGACCTTGGTCAATGCGTTCACTTTGTTCGTCCTTGATAAGGTAAAACATAATTACAAAATCACTTCAGCTGAAGTAGATGAAATCACTAAGAAATTCGATAATTTCTTGATCATCCTAAAGCTTTTGAGAGATGATGATAATGACTGTAAGCAGAATCTGTCCAACTATCATATCAGTCAGTTCAAAAAAGCATTGGAAGAATATAATATCAGCGTAGAATAATTCAGAATTTAGAATTCAGAGTTCAGAATTTAGAAACAAAAAATAAATTTAGAATATATTGTAGGGGCGGTTAGTAATCGCCTTTTTTTGTTTTGACTATTCTTTCGGTCTCTGAAATTTTTTCTATATTCACTATGACTCAATTTTTCATTGGCAGCCTGTCGATGAATTTAGGCCGTTCGATGACGATATATTCAAATTCATTTATCTGATCAATGATTCATTTTTCAATGAGCTCATCATATTCTTTGATCCTATACATATCGATATGCAGAAGCTTCGATTCGTATATATTCAAATATGCGTAAGTCGGACTCTGGACTATGGTATGATCCAGTCATAATCCTTGTGCAAATCCTTTGGTCAATAATGTCTTTCCAGCTCCGAGCTCTCCGTGCAACAATAAAATCTTGTGCTCTTTGGCGAGCGCTTTTCCGAAGTTTACCATATCTTCTGGTGTGTGGATAGTTTTCATAATGAAACGAATAAAATGAGTAAATAGTATTTTATAAATCCTCCGGTGCTTTCGCATCACCCCTCCTTTACAAAGGAGGACAATATTTGTGTTTTTTCGTTTTCTTATCTTGTATTTTATACCGAAAATTCTATATATATCAACGTTTATTGCTTTTTTGTCGCTATGAAATTTTTTTTGATTGATTGATCGAGTTTTCTGTATAGGGCGTATTATGCATTTCCTCCTATGACGGATAAGGATGGGCATAATGTGAATGTGGTCTATGGATTTTTCCGTATGCTGATGAAAATCTTTCAGGAAAAACCGGATTATTTAGTTGTTACCTGGGATTCTCCCGTCAAAACATTGAGGCATGAAGCATATCCTGAATATAAAGCTAACCGCAAAAAGATGGATGATGATTTCAAACATCAGATTCCTATCACCAAGGATATTGTCGATCAATTATGAATCCCTAGTCTGATCGTCCCTACGTATGAAGCTGATGATATCATCTATACCTTGGCGATGAAGTATAAGGCGGATACGACCATGATGATAGATATCTATTCGTGAGACAAGGATTTGAAGCAGCTTCTTGCTCCTAATGTCTTTTGCGTAGATTCCATGAAAGGCATCAAAACGACTACAGAAGCCTTTATCAAAGAATACGGTTTTGATCCGATATACATCCTGGACTATTTAGCGTTAGTAGGCGATAGTGCAGATAATATCAAATGAATAACCTGAATCTGACCCAAAAAAGCGTCTGACCTGATCCAAAAATATCAGACTATCGACAACAT
>CAZWTC010000001.1:17922-19117 GCA_964637175.1 uncultured Candidatus Peribacteria bacterium | reverse complement strand
GTCATAAAATTTGTTCCGTATTTTCCGCCTCACAAGTGAGGTTTGGAATCTCATGTCCAAGAATGGAGTCAGTGGCGGATAAAGAAGTGATATGGTGAAGTGATTAATGTGACGACGCCAATGGGACAAGAAACGATAATGCAGAATGCAGAATGCAGAATGCAGAATTGAATTGAATCTATTGTATATAAAAGTCAGATTATCGGATATAGGGTTGATGGATATCAGGTGGTGGTATTGGATGCGTTCGATCTGATACCGGTATTCCCGTTTCCGAAATTCCGGACCAAAAGATTCCGGACAGCGATATCGTACCTAAAATCTCAGATTGCTTCGCATGGCAAAAAACACACGCTTGTAAATACGCATACAAGATTTTTCCTTACGTCTTTCGTCGGATGAATTTTTGCAAAATCCAATGGTATACAATGGATCCATATAGAGCATGGAGTGGATTTTGTGAAGCTTGCAAGCACATTCAAAAGCTTGATCGCTTATCTCTATGACCAGACGATCGGAAGGTATATTTTCAGATGCTCTGATATGGTGATAGGCATCAGTGCGGGTTGCCAGAGATTCGCGAATAAGTTCACGAACAAAAAAATCCCGGTGATCCATAGAGGAATGAACTTTACTTGAATACAGAATGCAGAATCCAGAATTCAGAAATGAAAAAAAAATAACATAGTGATCGGGTTTGTGGGGAGGGTGGTGAAGCTGAAGTGACTTGATCTTTTGCTGCAAGCATTTGCTGCTTTGCAAAAAAAATATACAGAGAGATGCAATGAAAATTCGAAACTTTCTGAGAATTTTCATGATATCGAATGTATACCGACGACTTTAGATACTTCGAGTTCAAACGAAGTGAAGAAGGAGAAGATATCTAAAGCAGTTCGGTGTCCTAATCTGATCCTTGAAATCGTTTGAGATGGTGATCAATCGGATGAACTCCATGCTATGGTAAAGGATCTTTGATTGCAGAAAGACGTGTCGTTTCTGTGATTCAAAGACATAGCGTATATTGCGAATGAATTTTTCCCTCATATAGATATTGTTGTAAATCCTAGTTATCAAGAAGGTCTTCCTACAAGTGTCCTGGAATGATTGTTATCTAAATGTGTCGTGGTCGCTACCCGTGTCGGTGGCACTCCCGAAATATCAGATCAGAAAGATTTGATTTTGGTGGATAAAGGAA
>CAZWTC010000001.1:0-17912 GCA_964637175.1 uncultured Candidatus Peribacteria bacterium | reverse complement strand
ATGATTCTTTAATCCCCCACCCAGAAGTCCAATCAGAAAGATAACCGGTTTCGGTAGAAATTAATTTTTGGTGAAAAGGATCAATAGAAATTTTATAGATAAAATTTAGATTTAAAGTGAAAACGGCAGTAATAAAAATAAATTTTAAGAAATTTGATTTGATTTTGGTTAAAAAATGAGATGTTGCTGATCTGCAAAAGGGCCTGGAATATGCAATCCAAAACCGTGAGACATTGAAGTGATTGTCATATACGCATGTAAAAGAGCATTTTGATCGGCAAAAGAGCATAGAAAAATATTATCATTTATATTCTGTATTATCATCTCATGAATACCGCTAAGAAAAAAATCTATTTTTTGATAAACTCCTTGGAATGATGAGGCGCTGAAAGAGTGATTACTACATTGGCCGGTAAAATGGTTGATGCTTTTGATGTCACCTTGATCACCCTCAAAAGAAGCTGATTCTACGAATTGCCTTCATGAGTGCGTTATCATTCATTATCGACAATAAAGAATAACCTTCTGATGTTTTTTTTGATTCCTCGGTATGTCTATAAATTGAGAAAATTATTGAAAAAAGAACAATTTTTTACAGGAGTGAGCTTTTTGGAGATAGCTAATTTTACTCATATTCTAGCCAAAAAACATGCTATAATATCATTCAGGATACATATAGATTTTTTTGTCTGATTCGTATGAACCATGTATAAATTCTTTATAAGATGGCTATATCCCAAGGCTAAAACCATTATCGTAAATGCTGAAGAGAATAGATACGATTTAGCGCATTTTTTACATGTACCGTTGAGTAAAATACGGACAATCTATAATCCTGTGGATGTAGAAAAGATTGAAAAACTGAAATATGAAAAGATTGATGATGATATCCTGCATAAAATTGAGTGAAAAAGGGTGTTTGTTACAACGTGAAGGTTAGTCCGACAAAAGCATCATAAAAAAATAATATCTGCATTGGGAAAAGTGTATGATACATTAGATCAAAATCGGATATATATGATTGTAGGAGATGGTCCGGAAAAAAAGGATGTGCAACAATTGACGCATGATCTTTGATTGTCAGATCGTATCATTTTTCTTGGACAACAGAAAAATGTCTTTGCATATTTGCGTCTTGCTGATTATTTCCTTTATGCATCTGAATATGAATGATTCCCTAATGTCATGCTGGAGGCAATGATCTGTTGAAATCGTATTGTAACAAGTGACTTCAAGTCTTGAGCGAAAGAATTGATTCTCGATTCATACACCAAAGATGTCAAAGTGGATTATCCTTATATCTGAGAAAGGTGAATCCTCCTTGATCTCCAAAAATTCGAGGAACAATTTATTGCAATATATCCTCATTTGGCTACTATGAAATCCCATGCACATTGAATGGAAAAATTCACTATCGAAAATGTCGTAGCCCAATGGAAAGCGTTATTAAGCTAATGTGAATTTACTGTTTATGCACATCTTTTATATTTTGGATGTCTTCTTGTTATGAAAAGCGTGGATAGTAAACGAATACATGATATGACGTGCAGAGCATTTATACGGGCAACCAAAAGATTGCCGAATTTTCTGCTTTATCTTGTCGATCGAGTAGTGTTTTTGAAAAAGAAAATAGTCGGTGTGCCTGATATGACCAAAGATATGTGTATTAATATCGAATGAGTGAAAGCCTTGAATATCAATTATGATTCTTTCGGTGAAAAAAAGAAGCTATGAATCTCGTGAATTTTAAGAATAAAAGATTGAGATGATTTTATGGAGGCGGTCATAGAAAGCCATCTCTATCTTTGCGATGAAATTGTCATATTAGACAATAAATCAACTGATCAGACGCCGAATATTGCCAAAAAAATGCTTAAAAAATATCCTGATAGAATCCAATATTTCGAGTATGATCCTGATGTCATAAAAATCTTTTCTAAGGAATTTGATACCTGTCCTTGAAATAGCATCCATGCTTTAGCATATTTCATCAATTATGGATATTCAAAAGCCAGATATACATATGTTATGAAAGTGGACGATGATGATTTGCGGATTCCTTCTTTTGCCCAACAATTAAGAAAAAAAATACTTGCTGGATGAGCGAATAGGGCTTTTTATTATTATGGAGTCAATCTGCTGAAAATAGGTACCCATATGGGTGTGCCCAAAAATAGTCCTTATCTAGGTAAAAATTGAGATCATCTTATCTATCCTTTATCAAAAAAGACGTATTGTCTGCAATCATATGGAACTGAGTTGTTCGTTCAGCCGTGGAGATGGAAGAGATTCTGATTATGATTGCTTCATCTCAAATATCTCAAAAAGGAATATTGATTTGTTAATCATCCAGAGCCTAAAAAGACTCAATGCATACAGTCTGTCTTGTCTGGAGGCATAGATACTGACTTCAAAAAATATGATAAGAAACTAACGAAAGCTATTGTATATGATACGCTCCATCATTTTTGAATAAAGATTTAGATTTTTTCTGATGCCATACCATGGATCTCAAACACTACGCAAAAAGATATATCAGCTTATCGACCAGTATCAAAAAGAACTGGAAATATAGGTTGATAGAAAAACTTTTGCTTCCCCATGCAAAAGTGCTTGATATAGGCTGTGCAAGCTGATTGTTTTATGATAATCGGAAACATAAGCATATAACATATTCCGGTATAGATTATAATGAGACGATGGTGGATTATTGCGTCCAAAAAAAATGATTGGAAGTGAAACAATGCGACCTTTCAAAAGAAAAATTGCCTTATGATGATGACTCCTTCGACTTTGTCTATTGCAGCCATGTGTTGGAACATCTGCTTTCCAATGAGCAAATAAGTTTCTTTGCTGAAATACAGAGGGTGTTGAAAAAGGATTGAGTGTTGCTGTTGTTCACTCCTACGCCATATAGCCGATATTTCCGGGATGATCCTACCCATCAAAGAGCATCAACGCATGGTTCGTTGGAGCATATAGCAAAAGATGTATGACTCACTGTCGTAGAGTCTAAATATTCAGGTGTTAGATGTTTCCCTCAAAAAATGCAGACCTATTTGAGATTGCCGCCGTTGAGACGGTTTCTACGGGAAGTGTATTTAATCGCTAAGAAATAAGGTATGAAGGTCCATTATACTGAATCAGGCAATGGTAAAAAAAAAGTGCTATTCGATGATGATATGCTCAGATTGTATCAGCCAGAATTTCATCATATCAATATCCATGATGAATATCGTTTTTTCTTTCTGGGAAGAAAACAATTCCAATGATTCTTCAGGCATTCTTTGCTGAATTATGTATCTTTCCAAACATTAGACGTAACCTATAAGACATCCAAGGCGTTGCAATCATATTATGACGCACTTTTCCAGCTTATTCAAGAAAACAGAATCACTCATGTGGTCATCATGCATACGGGACAATATCGGCATCCTGCTTTCATCAGCAGGTTACAGAATATCTGAGTCGTTGTTTCGCTTCGGACCGCAGATGATGATAGCAATACCATCAATTACTGCTCTTTGCCGTATACCAAGTACTATGACTATCATTTCCATGCAGGAGTGATGTTTGACGCCACAAAAACGATAGCTGATGTATTCAAAGAGCATTGATCGAAGCATCCTATTCGGATTCCTTTATGAGCGATGAAAATACATACCAATGATGTGGTCGATTTTGATCATAGAGATATAGAGATATGCTATATCGGCAATGTAAATCCGTTGAAGATTTTCAGATTATCAACACTCAAAAGGCATTTCGGCGATAGGTTCAAGCTCTATGGCGCTCAATGAAATTGAGATCGGAAGTCTTTGAAATGAATATTCTATAAAGTGATAAACAAGCTTTTCAGTATAGGATACGTCCAAGAGCTCACTGATGAACAACTTAAAAAAGTCTATGCGAGAACCAAAATATGATTTAACATGCATCTGATTCCCTATAAGTGACCTAGTAATATGAGATTGTACGAACTTCCCATCAATTGAGTGATGCAGCTTTGTGACAATGAAATATGATTACAGAGAATCTTCAAAGTAGGAAAAGAAGTCATAGCATATAAAAATATGCGTGATGCTATACAGAAAATAGAGTACTATCTCAAGCACGATCAGGAAAGACTTGCAATCGCAAAAGCGGGGTATGACAAAACAACATGAAATTATACATGTGAAAATAATTTCAGGAAAGTGCTTTCAACTATTTTTGCAGATTAGATCTTACAGATGAATAGCATATTCTCGTTCCACCTCTTGCTGATCTTTGAAAAGAATCTGATTATATAACTCAGGATATTGTTTTTTTTGTGCGTGAAATAGAGTATTTTTTCTGTCTTTATTCCATATCTCTGTAAGAGGTCTATAAGCAATTTATCGGTGAAAAGCGTTACATGCTCAGGGAATTGTTGTACGTTCCCGCCAAAAAACAATCATCTCATCACAAAATTTATAGCATATGCATTCGGTGTATTGAAGATAAATACTCAATCTTTTTTCAGATGCCTTTTTACGTTTTCCAAGAACAATCAAGGATTGTTGAGATGTTCTATAAGGTCTCATGCTATGATCACATCAAATTGCTTTCCTAGGTTTATGGATTCTGCGTTTCATTGGAGTATGTGATATCCTTGTTTTTTGAGTTTTTCCGTCCTTTCTGCATCCAGTTCTACTCAAATCACGCTTTTTGCGCTGTCGGCTATTATCTTATGCAAAAATCTATCAGAGGTATCTCAAACTCAGAAATCCAGCACATCCTTGTTTTTGGTGTATGCTTGTATGATTGGTGCTCTTTCATCTATGTATTTTTTCTTCGTCATGTTTTTCCTCTCTCATTATAAAATAAAACCTATATTCTGATCCATTCTTTTGGGCATAAATCCTTGGTTTTCTTATTCAGTTTGCCTTTATTGAACCATTTTTTTGGTCCGATCACTATTTTATCTTTGCTTTGATTGAGCCAAGCTCACCGCCGTGAAAAGCTGCTATTAGCTATGATGTCGTGTTTACACTTGCTCATCAATATCATGTCTTTGTAATTATTATCTCATGTATTCCATGTGATGAATACGCATTCCTTTTTGGTCTTGAAATGTTTTTTCACTCGTTCCGGGTCGTCTGAAAAAATGAAATATATAGGCTTTTTTACCTTTTTTTCAATGTATTTCGTCGCTTTCTGATAATACTCAAGGCTGCACGGTATGAGATTCGGTCTGAATAATGAGACTTGCGTCACGTAATCCGATCTTCTGAAATGGATCGCTACAGAGTCCGATTTTTTCATATCGTCTGCTATCTTTTTGTTTTCTGTATCCAATGCTTTCTTGCTGGTGAAGTCTTTGAGCAATATATCTCTGATATCATCGAAATATTTGTATGATTGCCGGAATCAGGAGAGATATCTGTTGTCTTTTGTCTGCAGATATTTTTTATCGAAAGAGATATCATGTTCTTGCACATATCTAGGAATAAGATGCACCAATATCTTGTAGATGAATATATTCAATATGAAATTTACTATATATTTCACTATCCCGTTTTTTATCGTATTGATGTTTCTGATCTTGTAGAGCGGTATCTCCGATCTTTTTGCAAAACTCTCTTGGATATGGAAATACTTGAGTTCGTATTTCCTGAGCTTGTCCGTCTTATATTCCGTGATATCGAGTTTCAACTTGGTTTTGTTCTTTATAGCCAAATATCTCCCAAATGCATATTGGAACATTTGGTTTCAGAGTCAACATGATATTTTAACGACTATTGCCATAGGTATTGTATAGCTGATAAATTATGCAGTGTGCTTTCATGGGATATAGGCGAATAATTTTTTGTGGAGGTGGATGATCTTATATTCCGGATTTATCTTTACTATCATCTTTTCTAGAACTTCCGGATCGTCAGGGATGTGATATGTAGATATTGATAGTTTCGGAGAGAACTTTTTGATGCTCTCTTTCGCTCATGCTATCAGCTGCCTTTCATATCATTCTATATCGGATTTTATGAAATCTACTTTTGATAGGTTGTTTTCTTTGACAAATTCATCAATACTTATCAGTTCTATCATGTTATCGGTTATATCTGTATTTATCCTATTTCATCAATTTCAATCCAATCAATCTTCGAATCAGATTTTCTCTTTTTTGTCTCCTATTCATTTGTTTACGGCTATTATTTTTCATGGCAAATCTTTATTTAATTGTATAGTCTCTTGCAAATGCATGTATGTCTCTTTCGCAGGCTCAAAAGCATAAGATATTCATCAAAGCGAACTTGCTACTACAGAGAAACATCCTATCCATGCTCAAGCATCTATCACGATATCTCATTTTTTTATCATGAAATCCACGGTGTCATCTTGATACATGTATGGTCAGTCTCCGATGTATTGGAGTCTTTTCACTATCTTGCTTCCATATTTTCATTTGCTGATTATGTGCGGCAAAAGGATGTCATTGTATGACATGCTGACTAATCATCATTGATATGCCGCATTGTCCCTGAATCATGGGAAATATAATCCATGGAAATCAAACTTATCTTTTTTTAGGTACTTCTTGATTATCTTTTTATTGTGAATCGTGTTGTATCTGCTCGTAAATATATCTGATCAGTTTCCTGTTGCCATGAATCTTATTCATCATACGAGGACTCATGCAAGTCTCAAAATGGTCTCATATGCTCAATCTATTCCGTATATGATTCTCCATGGTGTGGAGCATATTTCGCTTTTTAAGGTGATGAATTGTTGCTTCATTTTTTTCTGTAAAATAAAATTATATCTTGGTCAATTCAAATATTCCATGTCAGAAATTACAATTGCAATTTGTCTTTATGTGTTTTTCATCTAAGGTGATGTTTTCATGGAGATCTCCGTCATCATCAGTATAGGAAAAATTGCTTACGATGTATTTATCTTTGAATATGCTTAAGAGATAATGGATCGCATATACTCTATGCGCATTGAATTCAATCCTTTGCGGTCAGATAGGCACAGAAAAATAGAATTTTCCTCATGTTTTGAGTATTTTATAGATATTCTCCAATCATTCGATATCTCACTTGTGGTTTATCTTATCTCCATATCTTCATAATCAGAAATGTTCGATGACGCTCAATGCTGAGATTGAATCGCAGTAATTTATCAGATGGTTATCTAGCTTCATCAGATCCGCTTGTCTGAAATGGATATTCTTCACTTTATTTTCCAGGGCTCTGATATCAAACACTTCTATCTCTCTGAATACCGCCACATGCGCGACGAATCAATCCACCCTTGATCATATATCCACGTGTTTTAGTGGTCTGTTTTCAAATATTTTCCTTGCGACGAGCAGGTTTTGGTGGAAATATGCTCATTTTGCTGTGCCGCTGGAATCGAATTTATCGCTGATGATAGGGAGAAATCTCGTGATCTTGAAATCTTTGTCGTGCTTCAACTGTTTTTTCATTTCAAGATAATCTTTGATGACCCGGCACAATCATTTTATTTTTCTTATGAGCGAACCCATTGCTTATACCATTTAATCAATAAAAATAATTTCACTTTATACACATTGAATACTGAATTATTTTGCGTGAAGACCTGATCTTGATAGAATGTTTTCCATTGGGACGATAAGATGCTGTTTCTGGTCAGCTCATCAAGTCAGGAGCGAATCTCTTGCATATATTTCTCTTGCAGGATCCGATCTTTGATCGGCGGTTCGAAGCCTTGTTTGTTCCTATGGATGATCTCTAGCGGGACGATATCCTTGATAATCTCTCTCATGAGTATTTTCGTCTTTCTTCGGCTGACCTTCCATCTGGTCGGAGTCTTTCTTCCTCGATCGATCCATCTGACATCAAGGAACGGACTTCTGATTTCCAATGGTTGTGCCATGCTTGCTCTATCTGTCTTGACGAGAAAATTATCGGCAAGGGTATTGTAGAAGAGATCGAAATCTATCATCGCTTGCGTGAAATTTCCATGGGTGGCTTTCAATAGTTCCCTGAATTTCTCTTCTGTCCGTTTTTTGTAGATTTCCGGTTTATAGAGCGTAGAACCTCATATATTCGCATAAAAATTTTCTAACGGAAGAAGCGATACCCTGAAAGCTTCTTTTATCTTGGAAAGCGTAGAAAGGTTGTCTGCGGTCTTTGGTATGATGCGGTAGAGGAGTTGTCTGAAAAATTTTGGTATTTTTCTGATGATGGTCATCTGTGCGCCGACTTGGTGCATCATATATCCGCCGAATATCTCGTCTCCGCCGTCACCGCTAAGACTCACCGTCACGTCTTTTTTTGCTAATTCGCATACGAATCTCGTGGGAAAGTTCGAATAATCAGCAAATGGTTCGTCGTAATAGAATGAGATATCGTCTATCATGCGTTCAAAATCTTTCTGTCTGAAATATTCATGATGATGTTTCGTGCCAAACGCTTTTTCTACGATGTGGACATAATCGGATTCGTCATATTTCCCTTCGAATCCTATGGAAAATGTATTCAGCTTATCTTTGTCCACCCGTTTCGTCATCTCTGCGACGACACTTGAACTATCAAGTCATCAACTGAGAAAAGCTCCTACAGGAACATCGCTCGTAAACATCCTTATTTTCACTGAATCTTCCAAAAGTTTTTTCCCTTCTTCAAGCAGGGCTTGCTTATCGTTGATCGGTTTGTATTCTGGGATTTCATAATAGCAAGAATTCGTAATTTGTAATTTGTGATTCGTAATTTTTAATTGTAAATTATGGCGTGCTTCTAGTTTTCTTACGTTCTTGTAGATGGTCCGAGGAGCGGGGATATATCCCATGGTGAAATAAAAATCTAATGCTTCGGGATCCATATTCTCTTTTGTGTTTATCTTTAGCTCCTTATGTTCCAATATCCCTTTTATCTCACTGGAAAAAATGAACTGCTGTCCGTCAAAGTAATAGTAGAACGGCTTTTTGCCTAATCTATCCCTGCTGCAGAATACTTCCTGTTTGCGAGGATCGTAAAGCGCGAAAGCTCGCATGCCATTGAAATGATTGACGCAATCTGTCCCATATTCCAGATAACTTGCTAGGATGACTTCCGTATCGGAATTCGATGCGAACGTATATCATTTATTGATGAGGTCTCACTTGATTTCTTGGAAATTATATATCTCTCCGTTGAAAATTATCCTGATGCTTTTTTCTCCTATTTCCTCGACTATATGAGGATTATGCTTTTGAGAAAAATTCCCTACGTCTTTGTCATAAAACATAGGCTGGAATCATGCATCGCTCAAATCTATGATGGCTAATCTCACTTGTCATTGACTGATAGAAAATGAATCGTTCTGTTGGCAGAAAAAACCTTGATCATCAGGTCCACGATGAATGATAGCCTGATTCATATGTTTGATCAGACTTTCTGATTGCTGCTGATCTATGAGTTTGATGAATCAGTTAATCCCGCACATATACTTTAAAGAATAATGACTAAAAGAATAAAGAATAATTTTTAAATGAATGAATAATGGTTGGAAGAATAAAGAATAATGATGGAATTGTTTTTGTATTTCAATTGTTAATTATTCTTTTTTTAGGTTGATCCTTGTTGTTTTCACTATTTTGCTTAAAATCGCCAATAGTTCGTTTATGTTTTTTATATACTTGGTATAATCAATAGAAAATAGTTTGCTTTGATTTAATAATTCTAATCGATAAAGTGTCTCATTCGCCTCTTTTAGCGAAATATTTATTTTGTTCAAAAAATCTTTCTTTGAAAATCCGTATTTGGATTCCATAATATTTGCTCATATACTTGTAGCACTTCTTAATATCTGCTTAGATATCACAAACTCATTCTTAGCTATTAATTGTTTGTATAACTCAATAATTTCCAAAGAAAATTCAAAACTCTTTTTCATAACAATATTTGATCCATCATATAATTGATTGCTATATGTACCTGTTTCCATTCTTTTTGTATTCTTTGATAAATTAAATTATTCATTATTCTTTCGCTAATTATTAATTAATTATTGTCCAATGCCATAATAATGAAAACCTATGTTTTCCAAAGCTTTTTTGTCCAATATATTTCTTCCGTCAAATATATATTTATCGTTCATTTTCTTATAGATTTTTTTTCGATCCTCTTGTTGGATTTTTGGATCTTCTATAGCTATTATAAGGGCGTCAATTTCAGAAAAAAGATTATTTATATCGTTATGGATATATATGGGCGTTTCAAATCTGCTTGATCAGACAAAATTCAGATAATTCTCGAAATTGCTTCTCGCTTTTTCATTGTAATCGAAACAATGCACGATAGCTCATTTCTCAACTAATAATTTGGATAGTTCTATTCATTTGGATTCTCTGATGTCATCTGTGTCTGGCTTGAAAGCCAATCCGATAACTCAGATTCTTTTTCCTTCCAGGGGCCATATGGTTTTCTCTATTTTGTCGAGAAAATAATGCGTTTGATATTTATTTACCGTATCTACTGTGGAAACTATTTTCGCTTCGAGTCAATTATCTTTGAATTGATGGATGAGCGATTTTACATCTTTGGGGAAGCAGCTTCCGCCGTATCCTATTCCTGCGTTCAAAAATTGTTTTCCTATACGTGAATCCAGTCACATTCATGCCTCAATATCATGGATATTCGCTCAGACAGCATCTGACAATTGAGCTATTTCATTGATGAAGCTTATTTTGGTCGCCAAAAAACTGTTGGATGCATACTTTATAAGCTCAGCAGTTGCCCGGTTGGTTACAATCATAGAGGTATTCTTTTTGATGAAATATTCGTAGATTTCTTTTATTTTATCGAGTATGTTTATGCTAGTTTCATCAAATCATAATATGATCTTTTCTGCATTGAAGAAATCATGGAGCGCTTTTCACTCTCTCAAAAATTCAGGATTGGAAACGATTGCATTTTTTCATTCCAAAAGCTTAGATATCATATCATTCGTTCCTACAGGAACGGTTGATTTTGTTATTATGATCTCTGTTCATGATACTATTGGCTTTAATTTTTTGACTACGTTTTTTATCTGACTCAAATCTGTTTTTCATTCATTGTCTTGAGGAGTCCCTACGCACAGGAAAATGATATCGCTGTCTTTTGTCGTAGAGATATCCGTCGTATAACTGAGATTGTCCTTAACCTCATCCAAGAGTTCTTTGAGTCAATCTTCATAGATCGGCGGTATTCATTGTTTCAATTTGCTTATCTTCTCTTCGAAAGAGTCGATGCAATTGATTTTGAATCAGAGTTTTGCTAGTCAGACCGCTTGTATCAGTCAAACATAGCCTGTACCTATTACTGAGATTTTCATCTGTTATTATTTTACATTATAAAAATCCTTGTACCAATGTATCAGGTTTTCGATTCATTTTTCTACGTTAAATTGAGGTTTCCGTCATAATTTTTCTGTTGTATGTATGATGTCTGCACTGATCTCTGGTATGTCTCCAGGTTGTAAAGGCATATAATTCTTTTTTGCCTTTTTTCATAAGTTTTTTTCTATCAGGCTAATGATATGCTCCAAATTCACCGGGTGATCGCTTCAAAGATTGAATATCTCATAGGTAAAATTACTGTCGAGCGATTTCATGATTCCGTCAATGATATCATCAATGTAGGTAAAATCTCTTTTCATATTTCCATTGTTAAAGACATCTATTGCTTCGTCTTTTATGATTTTGTTGGCAAATGTCATCATGGCCATATCCGGTCTTCCTCGTGGTCCATAGACTGTAAAAAATCTTAATCCGATAGTTGGCAATCCATAGAGGTGAGAGTAACTATGCGCTATAAGCTCATTTGTGGTTTTTGTTGCTGCATAAAGAGAAACCGGATGAGGAACTTTATCTTCGACACTGAATGGCTGCTTGATATTTTTTCCATAGACACTGGAACTTGATGCATAGACAAAATTCTTTATTTTATAGTCTTTTGAAAGTGCTATTATGTTATGGAATCCTACGACATTTGATTGGATATAAGCGAAAGGATCTATCAGGCTATATCTCACTCACGCTTGTGCGGCTAAATTCAGAACCTTATCGATCTTATTCTCTTCAAATACTTTTTTAAGCTCTTCCATATTTTCCAAACTTCCTTTATAAAATTTGAAATTAGGAAATTTTTCAAGGATCGCTCTTCTTGCGAGCTTCAGATTCACATCATAATAATTATTTTCATTATCGAATCCGATAATTATCTCTCCTTGTTCTAGAAGCTTTTTTGCCGCATGGAATCATATGAATCCACTGGTTCCTGTAATGAGAATCGTTTCTGCTGTCATGCTATGTGATATATCTAGTTATCTAAAAAAACATTCATATTTTTTTTAGTCCAGAACGCAATAGCAAATACATAATTTTGCTCTATTTGCCTATTTTTGCCTTTGATACATATACCTAAAATTTCCTCTTAGGAATTTTGCGTTCCGTAAAATTTTTTATACCATTCTACGAGATTTTTCACTCATTCTTCAATGTCGGTTTTCGGCTCTCGTCAGAGTATCTTTTTGGTATGCTCTATATCTACTCCGCTTTCTG
Source organism: uncultured Candidatus Peribacteria bacterium (assembly GCA_964637175.1). Classification (GTDB taxonomy): domain Bacteria; phylum Patescibacteriota; class Gracilibacteria; order Absconditabacterales; family Absconditicoccaceae; genus CAJBLF01. The sequence continues at coordinate 5,377 of CAZWTC010000001.1, read as the reverse complement.
GAATGTCTGCTATATCTGCCGGCAAATATTCCTTTTTTGCTGTTGTGTTGCATTCTTTTTCTATGCATTCTATCATGTAATTTAGTATTACTGTGTTGGTATTCCCTAAATTAAAGATTTCGTACGTGGTTTCATGATTCAGCGCTTTGATAATGCCGTCAACGATATCATCTATGTATGTAAAATTTCTTATGGTCTTGCCTTCGTTGAAAACTTGGATAATCTTGTTTTCTAGAATACCTTTTGTAAAAATGAAAAATGCGCCGTCTGGTCTTCCTCGTGGTCCGTAGACATTGAAGAATCTTAATCCAATAGTCGGCAACTTGAAGTAAAAGCTATATGCATACGCTATAAGCTCATCTGTTTTTTTTGTTGCGCCATAGAGGCTCATAGAACAATCCGTCTGATCTCCAACAGTAAAAGGCATCTTTGTATTCGCTCCATAAATGCTTGCACTTGACGCATAGACGAAATTTTTCACTTTGTTCTGTTTTGCGAGTTCTATGATATTATGAAATCATACAATATTAGTTTGGATATAAGCAAAAGGATTTATCAGGCTATATCTGACTCCTGCTTGTGCGGCCAGATTCAATACTTTATCGATCTTATGCTCTTCGAAAACTTTTTTTATATGATTTAGGTCTTCCAGATTACCTTTGTAGAATGTGAAATTAGGAAATTTTTCAAGGATCGTTCTTCTTGCAAGCTTCAGATTTACATCATAATAATCGTTTTCGTTGTCGAATCCGATGATGATTTTCCCTTGTTCCAATAATTTTTTCGCTGTGTGGAATCCTATGAATCCACTGGTGCCTGTAATGAGAATCGTTTCTGTTGTCATGATATCTAAGAGCTAAAAAATTACGCTTTTCTTATTTTTTTGATTTCATTTTTTAATGCTAACGCTTTTTTATAATTGAATGCCGCAAATACTATATAAAATCCTGCTCCTAAAACAATCAATTTTACTAGATTGGTATATCTCATCAGATCGTCGAAGACAAAGATATATCCTTTTATATACCGGATGATAGCTCATAATCCGGATATGAAAAGCACGTTTTTTACGATAAATCCTCGATGTATATGTATGTTCACTATCTTGTTCAGAATGCGATAACTCAATATATAGAGCAATACTTGCGCTACGCTGAATCATAGTATCGAACCGTATATTCATAGGAAAGGTATCGTTCATATGCTGATCGCTATCGCGACTATGGTGGTTATCATCAATATCTTCACTCTTTCTTTTATCTTTCCTAGTCCGGCCAATACTCAGAAATTGAATCAGAATAAGATATTGCATATGATGAATATCGCGCTTCGAGAAAATAGCGTACCGGAAAATACGAATTTCTGTCCAAAGAATATCAACGCCAATTCCGGTCCAAGTACGATAAAAAATACCGCCAGACTAAAACTCAGCACAGAAAAATGCGTGTAGAAGAAGTCGAACAATGATGAAAGCTTCTTGGTGTCATTTTTGCTGACAAGCTCTGAAACTATAGGGAAAATGAGCCCCATGATAGGTCATAGTATGATGGTCACCATTCAAAACAGGCTTATGAAATTGGTGTAATATCCTGCAGCATCCGGTCATGTCATGACTATAGTTATCTGCTGTATCACTTGTCAGAACAAACTGCTTACGTTCAATCCCAAAAAGCACCATAAGGCATATCTTACGTATTCTTTGAGCATGGGTTTTTCAAAGACCACTTTTCATTGCAGTAGATTCTTCCTGTATTTCCTATAGAAGATGACGCATGCTATCACTATTCATGCGAATAATCATATTATCCGATTGATGCTGTATCGTTCGATGCTTTGTCTCCCTGTCAAGAAGAAAAGAGCGGTGAATGCGACAACGCTCCGCATTCTTATGAAGTCCATGAACTGCGAACTGAATGTATCCTGGAATGCTATGAATATGTTCTGCAATACCTGAAAGAGATTTATTCCTAGAAAATAAAAACAGAAATATTTCAGGATTATCGCTGCGCTAGGGCTATGGAAATAATGGACAGCCAACCGTGGTGCTCCGAGCCGCAAGAATAATGCGATGATGATAGCGGTGGCTATCTGGACACCGAGACTTATATATATCGAGGTCTTGATATAATCATATTGTTTTTTCACTCGATATCTGGGAAGAAAATATTGCAGGCTTTCTGTGAGTCAGAGATCATTATAGACATTCAAGAGTCAGATCAGGCTCAGAATCGTATATAAGACTCATACGTCCGCTACGGACACGGAATTGGAGACAAGCACTCTTACAAGATATCCTGCCGGTCCTATAAGATATGCGAAAAAATATAACCAGAATCATTTTTTGATGAGTTTGTGACCTAATGGCTGATCTGCTAATAATTCTTCTTCCATAACGATAAAACGACTAAACGATAAAACGACTAAGCGATGAATTGATGTTTTATAGTGCTATAGGTAACGAAACCTCTTCATTTTTCAACTATAAATTATTCCACTAAGCATCAATCATAATGCTTTTTTATGTTGTTTTGCTCTTTTTTTTTACTATAATCGATTCGATATTTATATCATTTCTCTTTCTTATGAACATCTCAATCGGTTTCTCGTGAGCTGCAGGTACGGGCGTCAATACCTCTGGATTGCTTCTTGGACAGCTATTGTCATCCAAGTGATATATGGTTCTGGGTGATAAGGAATATGCTTCCATCATCAAAGGAGATAATAATGATTTTTTTCTCTATATCTCTGATAAGACTCCGTTCATAACTCAACGTATCGATCATTTTTTCCCTTTCGACGACTATGCTATCACCAAAAATGAAAAGCTCTATACGCTTAAAAAAATCCATAAAATAAAGAAATCTGATGTAAAATACAAGAACGTATACTTATTCGGAGCGGCATTGAAATTGTTGGGGATCGCTCGTGAAGAAGGGGAAAAACTTCTTTGAAGTCAGTTTGCATGAGATATCTTATCAGTAAATATCCAGGAACTGCATGCATGATATGAGTATTTCACGACAGCAAAATATGATCTCTCTCCGTCTATCTGACCGGCAAAAGCATTTATGTTCTGAAATGAATTGGTAGGCATTTGAGCTATTGCAGCAGGATTGAACTTCTATTCAGCATATCCTATGACACCGGCCTCATCATTGATTGAAGTCATAACAACAGGATTCCAGAAGATTTCAGAAGATAATCGTTTGCAATCATCAGCAAAATCATCTGCAATCTTTTTCCAGTGAGAAGATGAAATCGCTGTAAGCATGGCTATGCTGGGCGCTAAATTTGCCGGCAAAAGAGCTATGTGCGGAACGAGCGGAGGAGGATTTGCATTGATGACGGAATCCATCAGTTTCTCTCATCAGGCGGAATTATGATGAGTCTATGTTCTTGCACAGCGCGATGGTCCGAGTACAGGGACACCCACGTTCACTTGACAAGCTGATCTTAATTATGCCTTGAATGCTAGTTTCGGCGATACTTTCCCGATAGTATTGGCACCTTCCACCTTCGAAGAGTGATATGCGTTGATCTGAAAGGCATTGAATCGATCTGATATCTATCAACATCCGGTCATCTTTTTGATCGACAAACAATTCTCTGAATCATATCTATCAGTCGACAAAAGTGCTTTAGTGTCTGAACAGATCAGCAGAGGGAAGGTGGAACCATTGAAGGATGGAAAGATGGATGGTCAATACAAAAGATATGAACTTGCTGCTGATGGAATTTCTCCTGGTATGCTTCCAGGTACGGAAAACGGTGAATTCATCGCTACTTCATACGAGCATGATGAATACGGAGCGACGAATGAAGATCCAGTTATCAAGAAGCAGCAGCAGGACAAGAGATTCAAAAAGCTTGATACATTCGTCCAGCAGGAATTCACCAAGGATTTTTATGGATATGAAATCATCAATCCTGAAGCCAAGGAATTCTTCGTCACGTTCGGAGTCAATCGTTATGTGATAGAAGATTTTATCAAGGTAAAAGGTAAAAGGTGAAAGATAGAAGGCATTCCTTCAAAATATTGAATTATCGTTATTAAAGTTTTCCAACCGTTTGATATGAGGTTGAAAGAGTTTTTGGATGCCAACGTGAAGAAAATCAAAAAATTAATTTTTGTGGAAATGAATCATTCGTGACAACTTCAAGAATTAGTTACGAACAAATGTTTGCTTCATGATAAGAAACGAGTGAATAAAGTGAAAAATATTAGAAAATATACATTATATCCTATTTTCGTTGAAGACATTATCTTATAATGTTTTAAAATTGTAAATTTCAAATTTTAAATTGTAAATTACTTTCATGAGATCTGGTTTAACTAAAATTCAACGATGTCCGTGATGTTGAAATTTTCTCATCCATGCGGCCATCAAGAACGCGCTCAAACAGTTGAATATCCCCAAACATAAGGTGGTCGTCATTTCCGGTATCGGGTGTGCGAGCAAAATCAGCCAATATATCGATGCGTATGGATCAGAAACCTTGCATGGAAGAGCGTTGCCGTTTGCTACTGGTGTAAAGCTTTCCAATCCTGATCTGACGGTGATCGTCTATGGAGGTGATGGTGATGGTTATGGAATCTGATTGTGACATTTCCTTCATTCTTGCAGAAGAGATATCAATCTGACCTATATCGTCGCAAACAATGAGAACTATGGATTGACTACCGGTCAAGCATCTCCGACGACTCCGCTTCACGTCAAAACAAAATCCACTCCTGAGGGCAATGAAGTATTGCCGTTTGATCCCAATGCGCTTGCAAAAGCTGCGTGATGCGCATATTCTGTCCGTGTGATCGATAAGGATTTGCCGCTTCTTACGCAAGCTATCGTGGACGGTATCAAGCATCCGTGATTTTCTCATATCGATGTCGATCAGCAATGTCCGAGCTGGAGAAAACGATAGAATACATGTTGAAAGATTGAAGAGTTGAAAGATTGAAGGATTAATGTTTCCATATTTCCATATCATTCAAAATATCTTGCTATTTTATCTTAAATATATATAGTATGTGTACAAAACAAAATTAATAATAACTTAAAAATAAGGAGAAAAAAATGAATTACAAAAAGGTTAAAGATGTTATTTTAGCAGCTGCTGAAATAATAGAAGACAAAAATGTTCATGCTTCAGAAGTTGAACATAGAGTAAATAATTTATTGTTGGCTGTAGAAGCCGATGTGGCTCCTATAGATGAAATCTCTGATGATGCTCTTGCATCTAAGGAAATTGAAAGAATCACTATTGAATTAAAAGAATATATTAATACATTAAAAATGTAAAATTCTTCTATGTATTATCTAATAACCCGGTAGACCGGGTTATTTTGTTTTGTTGTTTTCTTGTTGTTTAATCTTGCTAT